>JBBAKZ010000158.1:5770-7097 GCA_040403275.1 Arcicella sp.
TCTACTTACATTCACGTTTATTAGAACGTGCAGCAAAAATCAATAACGTTTTTGCCAAATATAACGTCAATATTAAAGGTCAATATTTAAAAACAACCAACGAAATCGGCTACGTAATTACGGATATTGCCAAATTATATGCGGATGAAATTGTGGAAGAATTGAAAGATATTGATAATACTATAAAATTTAGAATGTTGTATTAGGTTTTAGTATAAATAATCGACGTTTTTTAGTACCACAGACTTCAGTCTGTACCACTTCAGTCTGTACTTTAGTGGGTATAATTGACAGACTAAAGTCTATGGTACTAAAACGTCAATTAAATTGAAACAACTACTCAGTTACACCATTTAATAAGTTATTTTACTCCCCGATAGTTATTTACCCACGATGGATATTGTTTCGAAAAGTTCCCCAATCAAAGATTTTAGGATAAAAATTATTCACAAAACTTTAACTAGTGTATTGATTTTAAATCAGCCAATAAAAGCTTCAATTTGAAAAAATTGGAGCTTATATTTTTGTCAACTACACCACTTTGCACTTTCCTAAGGTAGTTCCGCCATAGCGTATCCTAGCACTCCCGTAGCACTCCCGTACTACTCCCGTAGCACTCCCGTAGCAAATCCATGGTAAATCCATGGTAAATCCATGGTACTCCCACCAAACCGCTTTGTAAATTCATGGTAATATTCCAAGATTAGCCCACCAAATTACAAATGATAAAAACCTTCTTTCGCAAATAATTCAGTTACAATCTCCGTAAAATACGTGTAAATGAATAAGAATTACGCTTGAACCTAGTTAATAGAATAAATGCTACTTATCTTTACGCCCTTGTTATGCTATAAGATTATAAAATCTTTCGTCACATTCCATCAAAATTCAACATTACCAATAAATATGCACAGCATTACCCAACCCGAAAACATCAAAATAGCCATCATTGGTCTCGGATATGTTGGTTTACCCCTTGCCGTTGAATTTGGAAAAAAATATGAAGTACTAGGTTTCGATATCAATCAAATCCGCATTGATGAACTTACAAGTGCTTATGACAGAACCCAAGAAATGACCTCCGAAGCCTTAAAATCCTTGCAATATTTGTCATTTTCCGCCAACAAAGAAGCATTAAAAACCTGCAATGTATTCATTGTTACGGTTCCTACGCCCATTGATAAATATAAAAAACCAGACCTAACCCCTCTCCTTTCCGCCAGCAGAACCGTAGGCAAAGTCCTCAAAAAAAACGATATTGTCATTTATGAATCAACCGTGTATCCAGGTTGTACGGAAGAAGACTGCGTACCAGTTTTAGAACAAG
>JBBAKZ010000159.1:0-7092 GCA_040403275.1 Arcicella sp.
TATGGCCTATCCCTTTGAACGAAATCTCATTAAATCCAAATCTTAAACAAAATCCTAATTGGTAAGTAGTTTTTTAAGTTTTAGGATTATAAATCGGCAAGTTAAAATAATCGTAAGTTATTATTTATTAGATTTTAAGTAACTGGAAAGAATTACCCGTGACACGGATAAACTCGTAAATGCTTGAATATCAAGTAATTATCACAAGCCGTGCCACGGATTTATTATCAATTTATTTATTGCTTATACTTATATGATAAATGTTAATTAATAGGTGAAAGAATTTAATGTAGAAGTTTAAAGAATTAAAGTTATTATTTCACTTTTTCTCTAATCCTTTGTAGACATATATTTATTCTTTTACCTATTACTTAACACATCAAAATATTGTTACTTCCCCCAGAAACCATGAAAAACCCATTCATTCTAATTTTCTTATTTTGTTCTATTCTTGCACAGGCTCAAATTACTCTGAGAAATATTTTATCGACTAAATATACCTTAGAGAACGTCCAGAAGGCATTAATCGCAAAAAATCAATGGAGCCCTTATCCAAAAACACCCTCCGAATGGCGAGCGACTGTACCAGATTCTGTGTTAAATAACTTGGTAAAAGAAGGCGAAAAAGTATTAAATTTTAAGTTTGAATCAATCTCTGGCACCACTTCGCTCGACTATGTACGCTCTGGGGATAGAGAACGTCATGGCAACATTTCTTACAAAAAGCGTAATGTTTTATTGCAACTTCTCCTTGCCGAAAGCATTGAAGATAAAGGACGTTTTACGGATGCCATTCTCAATGGCGTTTGGTCAATTTGTGAAGAAAGTTATTGGGGAGTTCCAGCCCACATTGGAGGCACAGGTTTGCCCGATATTGAAAATCCAGTTGTCGATTTGTTCTCCGCAGAAACGGCTTCAGTCTTAGCATTAGCTGATTATTTTGTAGGTGAAAAATTAGATAAAATTAATAAACTAATTCGAAAGCGAATCTATTACGAAACCAACAAAAGAATTTTTATACCTATCCAAAAAAACCAAGATAAATACAGTTGGATGAGTAAAACCAAACCCGTAAACAATTGGAATCCTTGGATTATGTCTAATTGGATTTTGAGTACTTTATTGCTCGAAAAGGATGAAATAAGACGTTCAGAGACGGTTTATGCTTCCATGAAAGGCTTGGATTTATATCTCAATAGTCTTGGTGATGATGGTGGTTGTGATGAAGGTCCAAGTTATTGGTTTGCAGCGGGTGCAAGCGTTTATGATTGCCTTGAATTACTCCAAAACGCCACAATAAACAACATCAATATTTATGATAATTCCTTGATTCAGAAAATGGCTACCTATGTATATAAAACTCATATCGATAAAGATTATTTCGTAAATTTTGCCGATGCAGACCCTAAACTTCGCCCTGATGGACTAATGTTATATCGTTTTGGAAAAGCATTGAATGACGATAAAATGATTCAATTTGGAAAATGGGCATTTCAGACTTTTCCCAATTATAAAACTGATGGCTACCAACGCATGAGACGTATTGAAAATCTACTTACTCTCAACAAAATTGATAGAACGCCCAATACCTATCAGCCAGTAAAAGATGCTTGGATTAGTGATATTCAAGTACTCACCTCAAGAGGCAATAACGGTATTTTCTTAGCAACGCATGGCGGGCACAATGCAGAAAGTCATAACCATAACGATGTGGGAGATTTTATTATTTACCTCAACGGTCAACCCATGATTGTGGATGCTGGACGGGGGAATTATACGGCTCGAACCTTTTCAAGTAAACGATACGAACTTTGGTTTACCCAATCAGAACATCATAACTTACCGATTATCAACGGATTTGGACAAAAAGCGGGAAGAGAATTTGAAGCAAAAAATGTAAAGTGTACTACCGATAATAAAGAAGCAAGTTTATTGATGGACATTGCCGACGCTTATCCGTCTGAGGCTGGCGTAAAAGCTTGGAATAGATTTGTACGGTTAAATAGAAGTAATAATCAAGTAGAAATTACGGAGGATTATCGTTTAGAATCAACGCCAAAATCCATCCAACAAATATTCATGACCATTTGCGATGTGGATGCAAATAATGCTGGAAAAATAAATCTTTCGGGAGAAAAAAACTCGAATTTAACCCTCAATTATGATGCAAATCTTTGGACAGTTTCAACCGAAAAACCCTCAACCGAAGGCATGGAATACGAAAGTTTTAAAACTAAATGGAACAACCATCCCGTAACTCGTATTATCCTGACACAGAAGAGCTTACAGCAAAAAGGAAAGTATAAATTTAGTTTTGAAGCAAAATGATTTTACTAAGGTAAATCTAAGTAAGTGTCAAAAGTTGTAGATAGGGTGCAATTCCCTTCATAGATTTCAACTCCCTTCTTAGGGCAAAAATTACCTAGGATAGTATAACTCTTTAAAAATAAAGCACTTACTATTTTATTGCTAAGATTTCTTAAACTGTAACTTGCTGATGTTCAATTCCTTAATTTTTGAATTATTTTGTCAGCCCTATTACTATAGGATTTAAGGGTTGAATTAGTAGCTTTCCTGCATGAATTTTGAGCGATACTGATATATACAATTCAAAGTAAATCTTGACCAAAAAATTAGAGACTTTCGTAAAAGATTCAAAAAGATTAAAGACCACTGAGCCACTAATTCACATTATTCGGTTACATGGTTGCGAGTGTAAATTGGGGACTAAGGTAAGATTGAGTAACGTAAACTATCGATTTTGGAATAGATAAGTGATTTTATTTCAAAGTGCCTCAAATGTAAATATTTGACAATCAAGAAGTTATATTTTGTATTCCAAATTATCTTTCCAATTACTTGTAAAGTGTCGGGGCTTGGTAATCTTCAAGGGTTCACAAATCTTTTTAATAGGCTTAATAAGGGTGTTGCAACCTTTTCTCCAGTACATCAAAAAGTGTGAGGCAAATTGTTTTTAGGATAATCTTTCAAGATATTAAGCACTTCAATAGCTAGTTTTAGAAGATTTAACTTAGGATTTGAATTAGATTACCCCACGCTTTTTGATGCACTCACCAATTCCCTATCAAAGATGAAAAAACGTACCCGCTGAATACTCCTTATTTTATGCTTCCTAAGCTCTCAACTCTTCGCCCAAAGCATCAAAACTTGTCGTGCTTAACTAAAGTGTGACACATTAGTCATCGAAAAACAGTTAATTGGCCGTAAATTTTTGTGGAATGGAGGGATTTTCATTTCTTGGTTCTTGACAGATAAAAAGACCGAAAAAGTTTGGCAAATGAACGGTAATAAACCAGATTTATCATTCTCCAATCAATCTGAAAATTCGAAAATGCTACTTTTTTCAAAAATAGTGGCGAAAATGGTAGTTACTCCCGAGCATCTGGAATACGCCGGTCATTGAAAAATTAGAGCTAAAAGCAAAACATTAGAAATTAAACACCGTTGCGTTTTTTGATAGCTAGAAAAGGGAGCAAAATTTCGCATTATGTATTTTCAATTAGCTGATGGCTGGGTCGCTAAACTCTGCCCAAAAAGATTGCCCTTCGGGAAAAGCGTGAATTTCAAACTCGTTGCTGGATTGGGAAAATCCTTTGAAAGTCAAGTACTTGAAAAAGGTGGAATTGATTTTGAATTGTTTCAAAAGAACAGCTTTTCTTTGTATTTCTATTCAAAAAATAACTAAAAATTTTATTAATAAACCCAACTATCATGTTAAAGAAAGTCGTTTTATTGACCATTATTTGGGCAAACGCATTCATGCTGCTTGCTCAACCTTCTGAAAAATTAATCAGAGTATCAGTGTTTGCCGGCCACCCCGACTGGACCTATAAAACGGGAGAGAAGGTAAAATTTACCATTGCGGTTTTCAAAAATGGTAATTTGATTCCTAATGCTCATGTGCGTTACGAAATTGGACCCGAAAAACAAGACCCAACGCAAAAAGAAACCATTACCTTACCAACTGGTTCTCAAATAATAGAAGGTGGCACGATGAATACGGGCGGTTTTTTGCGTTGTGTTGCCATCGCCGAAGTTGAAGGAAAAGAATACCGAAACTTGAGTACCGCTGCTTTTGACCCACTAACTATTAAACCCACGGTTGAAAATCCAAATGATTTTGATACTTTCTGGCAAGGTGCCAAAACGGAACTCGCCAAAATTCCAATGGATGCTAAAATGACGCTTCTACCCGAACGTTGTACCGAAAAAGTAAATGTGTATCACGTAAATCTTCAGAATTTTAAAATAGGCGCAAGGCTTTACGGCATTTTATGTGTTCCCAAAAAAGAGGGTAAATATCCTGCTTTATTGCAAGTGCCAGGCGCAGGGGTTCGCCCTTATGCTGGAGACATAGCTAATGCTGAAAAAGGAATGATTACGCTTCAAATTGGTATTCATGGGATTCCCGTTATCATGGAGCCTTCGGTTTATGTAGATTTGGGGAATGGAATTTTAAATGGATATCCCAATTATAATTTGGACGATAAAAATCGATTTTTCTATAAAAGAGTGTACATGGGTTGTGTGAGAGCTAACGATTTTTTGACGAGTTTGCCGCAATATGATGGTTCCAATTTAGCAGTAACGGGTGGCAGTCAAGGAGGAGCATTATCCATTATTACGGCAAGTCTAGACAGTCGGGTGAAGTATTTAGGAGCATTTTATCCCGCATTATCCGATGTAACGGGCTATTTGAACGGTAGAGCGGGTGGTTGGCCTCACTATTTTGATAAAGGGAATAGAACCGTTAATGAAAAGAAAGAAAAACTAGAAACGGTAGGTTATTATGATGTCGTTAATTTTGCTCGTCGTTTGAAAGTGCCAGGAATGTACTCTTGGGGATTTAATGACGAAACTTGCCCACCAACCTCCATGTATGCAGCATATAATGTTATTTCTGCTCCAAAAGAACTGTTTTTAGCCTTAGACACGGGCCACTGGACTTATCCTGAGCAAAGCGAAAAAATGAATAATTGGCTTTTTGAGAAATTGAAAGGGAAGTAGTTTTTCATGAAGTTTAACGCAGGTTGAGTATGGTGTCGAGAAGGTCATTGCTTAAAATAGGATACTTTTGAAAATCTGGATATGCTTGTCATAATCAATAAAAAGGCTCAATGTATATTCCGAAGAACCTCATTCATCGGAATATACACTACTTTTTTGAAACCCTTATTCATGCAGTTCAACCGGCTTTAATGGCAGTAGGTACTGGGCTGTTTATCAATTTTAGTCATTTTAATCATAGTGACAAATAATTACGTCCAAGCACTCATTGTAAATTAAAGTAGTCATTTCTTTTTCGCTGGCACCGCTTCCATCAATAAAGAATAAGCTTTATCTAATGCTTCGCCACCTGCTTTTGCTCCTTTATAATGTCCTAATCGAACGACTACTAAATCATGAGAAGGAATGATTGTAACCGATTGTCCACCTGCTCCCAACATCATATAGGCTTCTTTTGGGATAGGTCTTGCACCGTCGCCATTTATCCAAAACAACCCGCCGTAGATTGGTCGTCCGTCGGCTACCCAAGCGGGTGCAAGGGTACTCACAAATTTTGTAAAACCTTTGGGTAAAATACGTTGTCCATTCCAAATACCGTTTTGTAAATACAGATTGCCTAACCTTGCCCAATCTCGTCCCGAAGCAAATTCATAGCCTTGCGTTAAAAAATTACCCGATGGGTCAGTTTCCATAATCATTGTCCGAACGCCAATTTTATCAAATAAAGCTTTTTGTGGAAATTTAAGGTATGGTTCACCTAATTTTTCAATGCCTAAACGGTTGAGATAATTGGTTAAAACAGGGTCGCAATTACGGTATCGACCGACAGTATTGGGTTTCCATTGTTGCGGAAGATTGGCAGCATAGTTAAATGAGTTAATCGCATCGGTGTATAAATACAAATGGTCTGGATAGCCCAAAGCGGGATTATAATCAGGATCTTGCGGAGCACGGCAACGTAAACCGCTCGACATGTTCATAATGTCCATGATGCGAATCTTTGCTCGTTCATCACCTTTGCCTTGCCATTGCGGAATGGGGGCGGGTTGGTTTAATTTATAGACACCTTTTCCAATCAAAATACCCATAATCGTGGCGGAAAGACTTTTGCCCATAGACCAACTTTCCCAAGGCGTATCTTTTGAAAATCCTTCTGCGTAGCGTTCTCCAATAATTCTGCCTTTGTAAGTCACCACAAATGCCGCCGTCAAGGCTTCGGCGGGTTCAAAGGCGGCACTAATGGCTCGTTCTATTTTTACCATATCAATTTCAGTCGGCATGGGTTTATTAGGTAACAATTCACCCATCGGGAAAAGCGTTTTAGCGGGATTGGGTAATTTTCGCTCAATTTTTACAGGTTTATAATATAAAGATTCCACCCCTTCTGGCAAGGTAACGCAACCTTGACTACCTGTATAAATCGCTTTTCGCACAATTCCATTGGGCAAGGAAATAGAAACCGTTTTCTTTTCGTAATCAATTATTGGTGTACCGACTTTGGCACGTTCAGCGTAAGGACTTGAAAAATATCCAACATTTTCTGCGGCAAATTCAGGCTTAAGACCCGTGATAAAAACTGCCGAACACATAATTTTTGCATAGCCTGAAGTATGATGTGAAAGTGCATCGCCAGGCGGTGCTTTGTACTCCGTCTTTAATTCTAAGGCAGCAGCACGGGCAATCATTTTGTTGCGGTCTGTTTCTTGGCTCATACCATCGAATGTGGTTAGAAACAAAAAAGTCAAAGTAATCATTGGTAAAAGTAGTTTTTCTTTCATGGTCATATTTTTTTAGTTTGTTAAAAATTTTGATTTTATCGAGAGAGATTCGTCATTTTAGCTGATGTCCTTTTATTGCAACAATGAGAGCCAAACATTTTTATCCAATCGACCCCGAGTGATATTGGTTTTCTGCCAATCTTTGTGCGCTATCTGTTCCTCTTACTCAATAAATGCTTAATCCTTCATATCATCCGCCATCATTTCATAATTGAGTGTGCTGTTCCTATCTACCGATTTTCCCAGAAGCTTTACTATCAACAGCTATTATCCTATGGTGTTTTGC
>JBBAKZ010000160.1:0-7058 GCA_040403275.1 Arcicella sp.
CGAATTCAAGACTTATCACACGGTTTCTGCCCATTTACTGAAAAATCACGAAAATCCAGCTGGCAATTTCATCTTGAGAGGGATGAAAAAAATCATTTCGGCTACTTACGGAAAATTAATGACTTGGTGTTTGAAACATCCAAAAATTACCCTAACCATCTCAATGGCTGTATTTTTAGGCGTAATGTTTATCGCAAAACTGTTTTTAGGATTCTCTCTTTTCCCAACTTCAGAAAAACCAATGTTCCTTGTAAACGTAAGTACGCCCGTGGGTACAAACCTACAAGCAACCGATAAAGTGGTGAGTTTTGTGGAAACAGAATTGAAAAAAGTACCGCAAATCAAGAACATCGCCGCCAACGTTGGAAGAAGTAATCCCCGAATTTATTATAACATTATTGGCGGACCCGAAACTGAAAATATTGGGCAACTTTTTGTCTTATTGGAAGACATGGAAACCCATGATAAAAGGGTAATCATTAATCAATTGCGGGAGAAATTTATGAATTATCCCAACGCCAAAATTGAGGTAAAAGATTTTGAACAAGGGCCCCCTTTGGAAGCCCCTTTGGCGTACAGAATCTTTGGAAATAATTTAGATAGCCTCAAGATTGTAGCCGCCAAAATCGAGAAAATTTTGGCAGACCAACCTGGCACAATTTACGTGGCAAACCCGCTGAAAGTACAACCAACCGACTTCCGAACAATCATCAATCGTGAAAAAGCGGGACTTTTGGGCGTTAATATTTCGGATATTGACCGAGTCGTTCGTTTAGGTTTGGTAGGTTTGAACGTTGGTACTTTCAGAGAAGACGGACAAACTGACGATTATAATATTAATGTTTCGATACCACGGAGCAATATAAAACAAGATTTAAGTGTATTTTCTAATTTGTACGTCAACAATATTTTGGGAACGGCAATTCCGTTAAAACAATTGGTAGAAATCAAATTTGAAACTTCGCCAACCCAGATTAGACATTACAATAAAGAAAGATATGTAACGATTACCGCATTTCTAAAATCGGGATTTAATACTTCCGTTGTGAATCAAGCATTGGTTAAAAAGTTGACTAATTTCAAATTTCCACAAGGGTTTTCGTTCAAAGTAGCGGGTGAAGCCGAAAATGCCGAGAAATCATTTGGTGGCATAGGGGTAATTATCCTGATAACTGTCTTCGGGATGATTTCTATTCTGATTTTGGAATTTGGTAATTTCAAATCTACCTTAATCGTGCTTTCTGTGATTCCGTTAGGTATTGTTGGGGCTATTGTAGGATTGTTAATCGCAGGAGAAACGTTAGGATTTACCTCAATCATCGGTTTTATCGCTTTGATTGGCATTGAAATTAAAAATTCCCTCCTTTTGGTAGATTTCACCAACCAACTTCGAGAGGATGGCATGGAACTGGAAGAGGCCATTCATCAAGCTGGCGAAGTCCGATTTGTTCCGATTTTATTGACTTCATTTACCGCAATTGGCGGGATGATTCCTTTAGTTTTGGAATATTCGGATTTGTATTCGCCTTTAGCAATCGTGTTAATTGGGGGTATTACAAGTTCAACTTTATTGGCTCGTTTGGTTACGCCTGTCATGTATAAATTATTACCCCCTAAGATTATTTTAAAAACACAATCTTAGAAAAATTAAATTATCTTCATAATCGCATAAGTTTTGTAATTAAGGAGAATTTAACAAAAACTTTAAAAAAATAACCTTTTTGTGGCACTAAGTTGCAGAATATATCGTTAAAACGTCATATCATTATTAAAACTTTAAAATTCTCAAGGCAATGAAATTCAACACCAGCACATTGACACAGTTTTTATCACGGAATTTTTATATAAATCCGAGGTTGATAGCTCCCCAAAAACGCTTTTATGCTGACTTGGGAATGAACTCATTGGAGTTTTTGGAGGTAGTAGTTTATTTAGAAAATACGTACGGAATCACATTACCAGATAACGAAATTGATAAAGTTCAGACCATTAGACAATTGTCTGAATTGATGGAAACGAATTTGGAAATGGTAAAAGCATAAATAATATTTTATTGTGGTTAAAAGGGTTAAGGCTTGGACGATTTCGTTCAAGCCTTTTTTATTTCCCGCCGTATACTTAAGCGTAAATTATGCCAAAGAGGGTTTGTAGGCGTTTTACTTTTTTCGGACTTTTTATCATGGATAATTTTAGTAAATTTAGGGAATAATTATATTTTGCTTTTAAATCAATTATTCTCATGCATAAAAATGTCATTTTACTCAGAATTTTATTAATATTTGCCGTCTTTAACAGTGCTTTTGGGCAAGTGAAAAACAAACCTCTGGTAGTCTTTGTTACGGGCGACCACGAATATAGTGGCGAAGAAACGCTACCATTAATTGCCGCAGAATTAGAGAAAAATTACAGCTTAAGCACTAAAGTTTTGAAGGCATATCCTAACCAAAATGCCGAAAAGAATATTCCTGGCTTAGAAATCTTAGAAAAAGCTAACTTGGTTATTTTCTATTTGCGTTGGCGACAATTACCGCCTGAACAACTGGAACTTATTGATAAATATCTAAAATCGGGCAAACCTGTCATGGGATTCCGAACATCCACCCACGCCTTCAATTTTCCAAAAGGCCACGAATCTGAAAAGTGGAATGCCTTTGGTGAATTTGCCCTCAATGCGCCTCCCGGCTGGGGAGGAAAAGCAGCTCACACCCATTATGGGCATAAAAGTACCACGGACGTTTCTGTTATTGAAGCCGCCAAAAATCATCCAATTCTTAGAGGAATCAATCCCAATTTTCATGTGAATTCGTGGCTTTATCGTGTTTTACCCGACTATCCAACCAAAGGTTCAACCTGGCTATTGATGGGAAAATCGGTAAATCCTGATAAAGCGGCCATTGAAAATCCCGTGGCTTGGACGGGAACGAACTCATTCGGAGCAAAAATATTTATGACCACTTTGGGGCATCCAGAAGATTTTCAAGTAGAAGATTTTCAGCACCTTGTTATTAATGCTATTTTATGGGAATTAGGCAAAAAACCCGCCAAATGGAAAGGGAAAATAGCCATTAATGTACCGTATAGAGGCATTGTTAATTAAATAATTCAAAGATGAAGCACGTTAGAACGCAGATGAGACTTTCGGTGTTCCTAAACCCAAATTTCAGATCAAACCCAAAAACCCATGAAATACTCTTATAAATTCTTGCTAACATTGGCATTACTATTTATTATAATTACTGCCTCCCAGCTTACTCAGCCCAAAGTTTTACCGATTAAAAAAGGGACACATATTGCATTAATCGGTGGCAATTTAGGTTCAAGAATGATGAATTATGGACATTTTGAAACCGAAATGCACCTTCGTTATCCTGAAAATAACCTCTTCATACGCAATATGTGCGATGGCGGTGATACGCCAGGTTTCCGACCTCATGCCAGCCGAAACTTACCGTGGGCATTTCCGGGTGCAGAAAAATTTCAAACTGAATATGCTAATTATTCCAATAGTGAAGGGCATTTTGAAACACCTGACCAATGGCTTACCAAACTTAAATCAGATATCATCATTAGCTTTTTTGGGTACAGCGAATCATTCCAAGGAATAGCAGGATTAGCAAATTATAAGGCTGAGTTAGAGGCTTTTATCAAACATACCAAAAGCCAAAAATATAATGGAAATAGAGCGCCACAATTAGCCATTGTATCGCCCATTGCCTTTGAGGATTTATCTGGTGTATACGATTTACCGAACGGAAAAAAGGAAAACGAAAACCTTTTGCTTTACACAAATGCCATGAGGGAAGTGGCTCAAAGAAACGATGTATTATTTGTGGACGCCTTTACTCCCTCAAAACAATGGTACGCTTCCACCAAAGAATCCCTCACGATTGATGGCTCGCAATTGAATGAAGCGGGTTATAAAAAATTAGCTCTTTTATTGACTGACGAAGTTTTTGGCAAAAAATCTCCCCAAGAAACAAACAGAACCTTGGTTCATGAGGCAGTAATTGAAAAAAACTGGATGTGGCACAATGATTATAAAATTCCAAATGGCGTACACGCTTATGGTCGTCGTTATAACCCTTTTGGGCCCGATAATTATCCTGCCGAATTACAAAAGATTCAAGAAATGACCGCCATTCGGGATACTGCCATTTGGTTATCGGCATCTAAAGGACAAAAAATGGACGTGGCAACGGCTGATAAAAGAACCAAAAAATTACCGCCCGTTACTACCAATTTTAATCCCGCCCAAAATGGTAGTTTATCCTATCTTTACGGACAAGATGCCCTCGACAAACTCAAAGTGCCCAAGGGTTATAAAATTGAACTTTTTGCTTCAGAAAGTGAATTTACTGACTTAGCAAATCCCGTTCAGATGACTTTTGATAATAAAGGTAGACTTTGGGTTGCTACCATGCCAAGTTATCCACATTACAAACCGGGCGATGCCAAACCGAATGATAAAATTTTGATTTTGGAAGATACCAACAACGATGGAAAAGCGGATAAGCAGACCGTTTTCGCCGATGGTTTACATTTGCCCTTAGGTTTTGAAATCGCTCCCGAAGGTGTTTATATTTCACAAGGAACAAACTTAAAATTATACACAGACACCGATGGTGATGATAAAGCGGATAAAAAAGAAATAATCTTGAGCGGCTATGATGACCACGATACGCACCACAATAGTCACGCATTCTGTGCTGACCCATCGGGTGCAATTTATTCGGGCGAAGGCGTGTTTTTACACACAAATATTGAAACTTCCTACGGAACCGTGAGAGCCACCAATGGCGGTTTTTATCGATACAGCCCACAATTACGCAAATTGGAACGCACCGCTCAATTATCAATTCCAAATCCTTGGGGCATTGCTTTTGACCATTGGGGTCAGCCATTTTTTGCCGAAACCTCCAGTCCGGATGTACGTTGGATGATGCCTGGAACGGTTTTGCCACGATACGGTGAAATGACGCATAAAGGAGTTCAACTCATCGAAAAAGAACAGATGGTGCGCCCAACTTCTGGTTTAGAGTTTCTGTGGTCTCGTCATTTTCCTGATGAAGTGCAGGGTGACATGCTTATCAACAATACTATCGGTTTTTTAGGGACAAAACAACACGCTGTTGTAGATGACGGAACGGGTTATAAAGTCAAATTTCGACAAGATTTAGTGGTGAGTGAAGACCGAAATTTCCGCCCGGTGGATATGGAAATTGCACCCGATGGCTCGCTATATATTGTCGATTGGCACAATATTTTAATTGGACACATGCAACATAATGCCCGTGACCCCTTGCGTGACCATGTTCATGGACGTATTTACCGAGTTACTTATCCGTCAAGACCTTTGGTGACACCCGCCAAAATTGATGGGGCAAGCGTAGAAACACTTTTGGATAATTTAAAATTACCCGAGTATCGTACTCGGTACCGTACTCGTCGTGAATTGCGAGGAAGAAATGCAGCGGAAGTTTTACCCAAAATCACGAAATGGGTGGCAGGTTTAGACAAAAATGACCCCAAATACGAGCATCACGTTTTGGAAGCATTATGGGTAACTTGGGGTTTGAATAAAGTTGATCAAACCTTGTTGCGTCAAATACTCAAAGCCAAAGATTATCACGCAAGAGCCGCTGCGGTGGAAGTTCTACGTTTTACGGGACATCAAGTACAAGACCAAACCGCTTTATTGATGCAAGCCGCCAAGGACGAAAACAGCCGAGTTCGTTTAGATGCCATTGTGGCTGCTTCGTGGACAAGCAAAGAGAGAGGCTTACCCATTTTGGCGGAGGCAAAGAAAAAACCATTAGACGATTGGATGGTTCATGCCCACGAAACTGCCGTTGCTCATCTCAGTGGCAAATCAGTTAAAAAGCAAGAGGAAGAGGCAATTGTATCCGTATTGAAAGGTCAGGAACTTGAACTTTATAAAATGGGAAAAACAATTTATGCCAAAGAAGGCTACTGCACGACTTGCCACCAAGCCGATGGCGCCGGACTATCAGCTTCGGGTTTTCCATCCATTGTGGGCAATAAATGGGTATTGGGCAATGAAGAACGATTGATTAAAATTGCGTTGAAAGGACTGTTGGGACCAATCGAAATAAATGGTAAAAAATATGCTGGACAAGTACCGATGACGCCATTCGGTGGCCTGCTCAAAGACAAAGAAGTAGCCGCAGTTTTGACTTACGTAAGAAATTCATTTGGCAACAAAGCCTCAGCCATTACGCCCGAGAAAGTAAAAACCGTCAGAGCCTCCATCGTCAACCAAAAAGACATTTATACTTCCGAAAAAATATTATCGGAACATCCTTTGGAAAAGTGAGAGTACTAGGGTAATTATATATTTTCACTCGCCGTTGTCTTTCAGAAGTACTAACACGTGTAGTAATAAAAAGACTTCCTAATATAAAACAAAAAAGGGGTAAACATCAGATAAACTGACATTTACCCCTTTAATTTTGGGTAATAGAATCTAAAATAGGGACTAATTGGGGACACTTTTGCACAAAACAACCTCCAAACAAAGGAAACCAATAAAAACAAAAAAGAGTGTAATTTGCTAATAATCAGCTAATTACACTCTTTTTGTTTGGTTGTTTGTTGCCACCCGAGTACCGGGGACGGGAATCGAACCCGTACGAACTTACGTTCACAGGATTTTAAGTCCTGCGTGTCTACCAGTTCCACCACCCTGGCATGATTCTGAGATTTCTCTTTTCCTCTTAAACTTAAAAAGCACCTTGCGGTGCCTAAAATAAGCTGAGCGAAAGACCGGGTTCGAACCGGCGACCTCAACCTTGGCAAGGTTGCGCTCTACCAGCTGAGCTACTTTCGCATATTGTACTGGTGAATTGGTTTGCAAAATTACTATTTTATCATTTTCTATGCAAGTAATTAATGAAAAAAATATCAAAAAAATCGTAATTATACTCATAAACATCTGATATTGTTTAATTTATGACATTCACTAAATCATAAAATTTCTTTGAAATAAACCCTTGGTAAATGAGTAGAGATAGGTTTTTGCCGTATTTTAGAATAGTTTT
>JBBAKZ010000161.1:0-7057 GCA_040403275.1 Arcicella sp.
GTTCTACGGTGTTGAACCCGTAGATTTGTCGTTGGATAATGTAGAATGGTTCGGAATTGATAACGCAACACCAACCGCTAAAAACGAAAAAGCAAGAGCGGAAGCAGATGCGAAACGCCAAACGATGAGCAATATCCGTAACAAAAAGGATATTCCAAAAACGGTGGTAGAAGAGAATCCAGACATGAAAGATTTTTATAATAGCTACGATAAATTTGCGACTTCTGAATCTGACAAAAAGCGTTTCGACCAAACAATGGCGGGCTTGGCAGAGGACGAAAAGAAATTGGTGGATTCAAACAAAAATTTCTACGTATTGAACATCAAAAATACGGGAGGTTTGGTAAGTCCAGTGATTGTAAAAATGAATTTTGAAGATGGAACGGACGAAGTGATAAGAATTCCAGCGGAGATTTGGCGTTTGAATGATAAAGAAATCAAGAAGGTAATTCCAACTGATAAGAAGGTAATAAAATGGACCTTAGATCCATTCTACGAGACGGCAGATATTGATACGAAAACCAATGTTTTCCCTCGTGAACCAGAGCAACCAACTCGTTTTCAAGTATTTAAACAAACTCGCCAGTCACAACCAAACCCAATGCAACAGCAAAAAGCTACGCAAGGAAATGCGGTGCAGGGGGCGAAAAATTAGTTGAAATATTTATGATTTTAAACACTGTTGCTCGAAATATTATTTTGAGCAACAGTGTTTTTAAACAGAACCCAAAATGCAAAAGTCCCTCTCCATCTACAATTTTCAACCAAAAGAAACCATTGCTTCCATTGGAGCAAGTAGTGGCGTTTGGGAAATTTGGTTTGCTTCGCAAGTGGAGGGTTTGACTTTTTATTTACAAGATATTGATGCTCAAAATTGTAATCAAGAAGAAATTAATGAGGGCGTAACGTATTTTGAAAAATTAGTTGGTAAAAAAAATACGGGTAAATTTATTCCCATCATCGGTACGCAATCTGCTACTAATTTACCCACAAAAACATTCGATAAAGTTTTAATTATCAATAGCTTACACGAGTTTGAAAGCCCCGAATTTATCCTCCAAGACCTCCAAAAAGTTTTAAAATCAAACGGTAAATTATTTATTGAAGAACAAATGGCCAAATACATTGGCGAAATTCATGAAGGCTGCGGGAAACGACTTTTTACAGAAAGTGAATTGGTTGAAATTTTAAGAAAATGCGGTTTTGAAGTGATTGATAGACATTTTAAGGATGATGGTGTGGTGATATTTGAAATATTAAGTAGCATTGACTTTAGTCTGTAAATCAGATGTACAGACTAAAGTCTGCGCTACTTACACTTCTTGCGGATAAACCAAGCCAATTTGCTGACGGATTTCACACAGTAATTCCATTAATTCTAAGCTAAATTGCAAGGGTAATTTATCACTTTCTATTTTCCCTGATTTCAAGCAATTTTGTACTTCTTGGGCTTCATACGAATAGCCGTGCCCCAATCTTTCCGTCTCAAAAACTTGGGCTTCTTGTCCTTCAATTTCTAAAGTCAAACCTTTGGTTTCGTGAAAACGTCCGTGTAGAACTATTTTTCCTTTCGAGCCGTAAATCGTGCAAGTCGTATCCGTTTGCGCATTTAACGTTGAAAAAAGGGAAGCCGTTGCGCCGTTTTCGTAATTTAAAGCTATAGAAGTATTGGTATCAACGCCCGTCGGAGCAAAGGTAGCAACGGCTTTCATTTCTTTCGGATTTCCTAAGAGTAATTTGCTGATAAAAAGGGGATAAATACCAATATCATACAAGGCTCCGCCCGTTAGCGATGGATTAAAAAGTCGAGAATCTTCCTCATAAACTGCCTTGAAACCGAAATCTGCTGCGATATGAACAATCTCACCAATTTGTCCCGACTGAATAATTTCCAAGGTTTGAGCGATGGCAGGGTGAAATCTTGTCCAGATAGCTTCCATCAAAAATAGATTTTTTTCTTTTGACTTGGCAATCATTTCTTGCACCATGGAGGTGTTAATGGCAAAAGCTTTTTCGCATAAAACAGCTTTTCCAGCTTCCAGACACAATAAGGTATGTTCATAGTGAAGCGCATGAGGTGAAGCAATATAAATCACATCTACTTCTGGACAATCCACCAATGCTTGGTAACTATTAAAAATTTTGGTAGCGCCATATTTCTGTCCAAAAATTTGCGCTTTCATCAAATCTCGTGAAGCCGCTGCATATACGACCCCATCGGGTACGTGCGCAACTAAATCATCAGCAAATTTTTCGGCTATTTTTCCGCAAGCAAGAATGCCCCAACGGATGGGATTAGGATTATTCATCGTGTTTTTTTAGGTTGATTAACGCTACGAAATTAGGAAAAATTGGAGAAAGATTTATCCTTATCTTTTTATTTTACTATCCTCAAAAAAATTTCAGCCGTATCTTTGCAAAAGAAAATTATCGACTTTTGCTCATAGCCAAAAGCCGATAGCCAAAAGCCAAAACCATGAGTAATTTAAAAATAACAAAAGAAGACATTATTAAAGCCTTATCAACTGTTCAAGAGCCAGACTTGAAACAGGATATGATCACGCTTAACATGATTAAGGACATTGAGTTGAGCGAAGGTGGCGTTAGTTTCACCGTTGTTTTAACGACTCCCGCTTGTCCTCTGAAGGAAAGAATTCGCAAGGAATGCACCGATGCTATTCATACGCTCGTGGATGCAGACTTGAATGTCGTTATCAACATGAGTTCCAACGTTACGTCTTCACGAATGGGTGGAACGTTGTTAACAAACGTCAAAAATATCATTGCGATTGCATCGGGTAAAGGTGGCGTCGGTAAATCTACCGTTACTGCCAACTTGGCGATGGCTTTGAAACAATCGGGCGCAAAGGTTGGAATAATTGATGCGGATATTTCGGGACCTTCCATTCCGGTGATGTTTGGGGCGGAGGATATGCAGCCAATGGTGTGCCAAATGGACGGAAAAAATATGATTCAGCCCATCATGCAATATGGAATTAAAATGATTTCAATGGGATTTTTGGCTCCTCAAGACAATCCTGTGCCGTGGAGAGGCCCGATGGCAACGCAGGCTTTACGTCAATTTTTTAGCGATACGCACTGGGGAGAATTAGATTATTTATTAATAGATTTACCACCGGGCACCTCAGATATTCATCTTTCTTTGGTACAATTAGTGCCAGTAACGGGGGCAGTTATCGTAACAACGCCCCAAAAAGTGGCGCTTTCGGATGCTACGAAAGGTTTGATGTTTTTTAGACAACCACAGATTAATGTTCCCGTTTTAGGCGTAATTGAAAATATGGCCTATTTCACACCCGAAGAATTACCCGATAACAAATATTATATTTTCGGAAAAGATGGTGGTAAGAATTTGGCCATCAAATACGAAACTGAATTATTAGGAGAAATTCCCATCGTGCAAGGCATTCGTGAAGCAGGAGACGCCGGTCGCCCAGCGGTAATGTCAGAAGGAATGGTAGCAGAAATTTTCAGAAATGCAGCGGAATTACTAGCTCAACAAGTGGCAATAAGAAATGCGACAAAAGAGAAAACAACGCCGGTGCAGGTAAGAGTATGATGTTCGTGATTCTATGTTGGATGTTTGTTTTGAGTGAATCAACAAACATCTAACATCGAAAAACGAACTACAAAACAACCTCCTTTTTTAAATCTTCTAGGCACTTATTACACAGGCAATTACCGTCAAATTCCCATTCCGTAATATTGGCAATATACTCCGTTTCGGTTTTGGTCAGAATAGCCTTCATACAGTCGCATTGCAAAATATTATTGACTTTACAGACGAATATTTCGCCACATCGTGGGCAAGAATCGGGAGCGTGTTTTTCCATATACTTTATTGTTTATCTCCTCGTAGTTATTCCGTATTTAGTATTCAAATGCTTTTTGGAGTATGGCTTTTTTTATTCAATAATTAAAATTTTATTTGAATAAAACGCCTTCAGGGCCAATGCCAGCTTTTAAGGAATCAATTAATGTTCCATTGGCTTGGTAACGAAAAACGTATCCCGCTTGCTTGAGCGAAGGAGAAAATCCTGCGTAAATATTTCCTGTATTTGGGTCGGTACTTAATCCAGCAAATACTTTATTCATGATAGGCTTGGTAGTTAAAATACTTGAATCATTGATGCCAAAACTGTATGTTTCTCCTTTTTGCTTATAATTATCGGCAGCATCACTGTAAGAATAAGCAAATAAAATAGCCGTTCTTTCTTTATTGAAGGTAAAACTTCCCGCCGATTTTATGCTATTGGGTGAAGCAAAAGCAATACGATTTTCAACCATTTTTGAACCTAAATTAAACCTTACAAATTTCCCGTCAGCGTATAACCATATTTTTCCATTAGCATCCGCCCCAATTAATTGCGGTTCATAACCTATTTCAACGGTTTGTTTAAGAGCATCGGTTTGCGTGTCAATAATTGAAATTGTCGTGGCTTCGCTATAAGATGTTGTGGCTACAATCGCTTCATTGCCAACAATCAATAATTTGTTTGCGCCTTTTTGTACTGCTATTTTCTTGATTACTTTATTGGTCGCTAAATCAATGACTAAAACGTAGCCGGGCTTGTATGAATAATCAGCATTGAAAGAATCCCAACACGTAACGTAGGCTTTATTGTTTCCTGCTTTTGCTACGTATCGAGGATTTTCAAGGTCACTCGAAGGAATTTTTGCCACTGATTTAAAAGTACGAGCATCCACAATTTCGATGGCATCTTTTCCCACCGTAGCGTTATCCACCAAAATAATTCCTTTGCCATCTACTTCGGCATAATCACTTACACCCCCAGCCAAAGAATTGATGTTTTCTTTTTGAAAAATATCAAAATTAAGGGCTTTTGTCGTTGGATTGATCAAACTTATGGAGCCATTATTATCAAAGAAATTTCCTCGGTTTATCACAAAAACGCCCGTATCGTAAGGTTGAGAAGGTTCTGGTTCAGACGTTGATTTACAAGCATTTAGCCCTAAAATTAAAGCGAAAACGGCTAATGAACGTGTATGAAAAGTATTAAACTGCATGATTGTATTGTGTTATATGAATGAAAATTATTAAATTTTATTTATTGAAAATATTTCCCAAAAACACCAAACCCAAAGAAAAACTACGCCCTGGCATCGCATTTTTTCTAAGGCTTGGATAAACGGCATCCGTCAAATTATTGACTTGAAAAATAAGGTTACTTTGAATTTTGCCGAAATGAATTTTGCCCGAAAGGGTACTATTTACGATAAAATACGACGGAAATGGCCGCCCCGAATGGTCGAAAGTAACGAAGCGTTCAGAATTATAAAGTCCTTGAATATTCAATGACCAATCTTGTTTACCTACGTATGCCGTTCCCGTGAGCGTGTGCAAAGGAACATAAATTAATTGCTTGCCAATAATATCAGCAGCGTAAACATCATAGACTTTTTGCTGAAATGCATCGGTATAAGCATAAGTTGCCGAAATTCCTGCTAAATTGTTGTTTTTTAGGTATTTAACATTACTTGATATTTCCAACCCTTTACTTAGTACTTGCTGTAAATTCTCTACTCGGTAGGCTTTGTCAGGATTCCAATACGTCCAATTATCAATCAAATTATGATAGAGATTTATGCCCAAAGACGTACTTATATTTGCAGAAATAACTTGCTTCCAATTCGCTCCAATTTCCTTGTTCACTCCACTTTCTGGCTGAATATTGAGGTTGCCCAAAACTTTCCAATAGCGTTCATTGAGCGTTGGCAATCGGTAACTTTTGGCAATATTTCCAATCAGTTTAAATTGTGAATTTTTACCAGAATATATGGCATATTCCAAGCCAAAAGAAGGCGTAAATGGTGCAACATACTGCGTTGAAAATGCCTGACGAAGATTTAGTGAAGCGGTTAATTTTTGGGTAAATTGTTGGCGTAATAGAGCAAAAATGTCTTGTCGACTTTCGGTGATTGAACTGCCGTGATAACCATTAACCTTGGCGATGTAATACACAAGTTCTCCACCAATTCTCAAAGAAGTTTGTTGGAAGGAATCTTTCTTTTTTGTGGAAAATTCGTGTTCGGCACGAGCAATGTATCTATCTGTTTCTGAATGACTTGGATTTAGAAAATCGCCCGTTCCGTAATCCAATATATCTTTGATAAAACCAGCTTTTACGTTGGTATTCCCAAATTGGTAAGCGGATAAAATACGATAGGCTTTACTTTGCGTAATTTCCCGAAAAGCAATCACATCGGGCTGAATGGCCAGTTTATTATCGGTCAACCAAATATTTATCGAAAGCGTGTTGTTATTCTTTTGTTTCAAATAGAAATCTTGAATAAATCCTTGTTGGGCGGTTGCTGAAGGCTCAATTGGATAAGTTCTCCCACTGTTATCGGTTCGTTCGGTTTTGTTGAAATGATTATTGGATTGACTTCCGTAAAATAAGGTTTTTCCCGAAAACTGTAATCCCGATTTACTGACTTTTACAAATCTTAAACCCGTTTGTCCATTAAAATTATCAAAATTTCCGTACTGACCGCCAATAGTGAAATTGGCACCTTTTTGTTTCCATTTGGGTACTGAACTTAATAAAATACTTCCTCCAACCGCATCCGTACCCACGCAACTGGCGGCAGAACCGTATTGAATTGACATTTCGTCGAAACCTAATACTGGAACGGTGGAAAAATCCGTTTGTCCCGCCATTGGACTGTTAATATTTAAGCCATTCCAAAGCACCGCCGTGTGCATGGCTGAAGTTCCACGAAAAGAAATGCTCGTTAGTTGGCCAGAACCGTAACTTTTAAAAGCAATAGGCGATTGAAATTGTAGGAAATCGGCCAAGGTTTGGAATTGAAATCTGGCTAAGGTGGCAGAATCTATTTTTTGTACTTTCAAACCCGTCATGAAATGTTCCGTGGTAAAACCCATGACTTTTACTTCATCAATTTCCTTATTGCCAATGTCTTGGGCAGAGCCATACAAGGGTAAAATCAAACCCAATAGTGAAAATAAAATTCGATAAGGCACAGAAAACACGACAAAAGACATAACAAAATT
>JBBAKZ010000162.1:0-1224 GCA_040403275.1 Arcicella sp.
TGAACGATAAACGGGCTTCTTCCAATGAAGCAAGCAAGCCTGAGACCTTCAAGGCTTCAGTAGAATTTGCCTGAGAAACATCAACCAATTTTACCGCCAAGATGTCATCTTCAATCAAGGCTTTTTTAGGCTCTTTTTTCTTTTCACAACTCATTAATAATGAGATAATTAAGAAAGAAAAGATGGATATTTTTTTCATGTTTAAAGTATTTATTATCGTTTATATTTTTGGACAAGCCCGAAAGTTTGTGTTAATTATTTGCTTATATTTGTAAAAATTTATACTAAAATGAGTGACCGTCTTTTACAATCAAAAGTCAATTTGCTTCAATCGGATGAATTGAAGCGTGATTTATCGCTTTACCTTGATTTTCTATTGACAAAGCAATTTGAAAAACCAACGGAGAAAAAGCGTCTACCTGTTTTCGGTTCTGCCAAAGGGACTTTCAAAATGTCTAAAGACTTTAATGAGCCATTAGACGATTTTGAAGAATATATGCCATGAATTTACTGCTTGACACACACCCACTTATTTGGTTTTTAGAAGGTGATTCTCAATTAAGTCTAACCGCAAAATCTGCAATTTCAAATCCCGATAACACCTGTTTTATTAGTCAAGCAACTTTATGGGAAATGGCTATTAAGTTGAGTATTGGAAAATTAGAAATGAATACTTCATATCAAAATTTACCAAAACTTATGTGGGAAAATGGAATCGCAATATTAGGGATTGAATTTGAACATTTTGAGTATCTGATTAATCTTCCTTTTCACCATAAAGACCCATTCGACCGTATCATTATTACCCAATCGATTATAGAAATAATGCCTTTAATTTCAATTGATGGTTGTTTTAAAGATTATTCAATCAATTTAATTTGGGAATAATTTACAATTTTAACGTATGCTATTTCAATTCAAAACTCGCCTTTGCTCGCTCCAATTCCACCCATTTTATCCAAACATCATACATTGAAATGGATTGTTGTAATTGAGCAGTCGTTATCTGAGTTTGAGCATCCAATAACTCAATAAAGTTCAAATTTCCTTCCTTATATCTCCGTAACATATCACGATAATAGCGTTCGGCTGTGCTGACTTGGGTAGCTTTCGATTCGTAAATTTCTTTGGCAGAATTTAAGGAGTTCTGGGCTATTTCGGCTTGTAAATCTAATTGATTACGAACTTGTTGTAACTGAGCATCCAATGAAGCAATTTCCATTT
>JBBAKZ010000162.1:1234-3067 GCA_040403275.1 Arcicella sp.
ATTTCTGATTGCTTGATTTTCAATTGATTACGTCCAAATGAATAAATGGGTAAGTCGAATGAAACACCTAAAAGTACGAAGGCATTTGGTGCAAAAAAATTCTTATCAGCACTGGCAAATTGAGCAAATCTTCCTTGCGAACCAAGGTCTAAAGATGCCCCAATTTTAAACTTTTTATAGGATTGGTTTATACCCAATAGTTGACGATTAATACTAATGCCGGTCTGGATTTTGTCTAATTCTTCCCGGTGTCCTTCTGACAAATCACTCTTCAATCCCTCTTTACCCAAACTATCTAAAGTTATTTTTTCGGTAAAATCTTTGTTCAATAAAAAATTGAAATAGGCTGCCGCATTTTTCTGATTTCCTTGTGCGTAATCAAACTCAGCGTTAATTTTTGAAATTTCATTGAGAGTACGCACCAAAACCGTTGGATTTGCCGATCCATTTTTTATCAAACTTTCATTGACCCGTTCCGATTCACGCAAGATTTTTAAGGCATTTTCATACACTTTAATTGCTTCCGTGGCTTTCAAATAATTAATGTATGCTAATTTTATATCTCGGACTAATTCCCGTTTATATACTTGAATTTCCGATTGTTGAAGCGTAATTTGGTCCTGTTTTATGGCCTGATTATATTTCAATTTCGCATTAATTAGCGGCATGGTCGTTTTGACACGAACCTCATAAATGTCCTTCGGAACTAATTGCTCGGATGAATTTTGGATTTGTGGGAAAGAATTAGTTTGCGTTAGTTTATTGAGGGTTGTATAGACTGGATTAACCAAATCTCCAATGGGAATTTCAATTTTCCTACCGCCTTGTGCCGTTGAAAGGGTAGTGTTGAAATTGAGGTTTGGTTTAAAAAGCGTTTTGGCTTCGCTGAGGGCGAAAACGGCTTTTTGTAATTGGAAATTTTGTTGCTTCAACGTCTGACTATTTTTCAGACCTTCTTTGACGTAGTTATTCAAAATATCGGATTGCCCAAAGGCTCCAAAACTTAATAACATAATGAATAAAAGAGATTTCATAAACCGATAGTACTTACTTAACAGTGTTTAATGTAAGGATAATTTTCAAGGATTGGAACGTAGGAGTTAGTTAATTGGGATTATGAAAATGGTAATTAAGTTTTCTGCCCTCAATTTTACCATTTCTCAATCCCCAGTCCCTATTTCCGAATACCTAATTTCTCAAACCCCAATCCCTATTGAATCACATTTGAAGTTGCCACCAAATTAGTGGTACATTTGGCAATAATGTGCCCTGCTTCGTTGCGAATTTCTGCTTCAGCGTGAGCAATTTTTTTGCCCATTCTTACAATTTTTGATTTGGCAATCAATTTTTCATTTGGCTTTGCAGCATATAGAAAATCCACGCTCAAATTTACCGTCGAATAGAAAACTTGAGTTCCTGATGAAAAGACGGTCATGCCAATCAAATCGTCCATTATACCCGTTGCTACACCTCCGTGCATAATTCCGCCTGGATTACACATGTCCATACGAACTAAAAATTCTGCCGTAAGCGAATTTTCTTCAACCGCAGTCAGCGTTCCATTTAACCATCTTCCGAAAGGAGAGGGACTCATTTCGGAAGAAGATTTACCAATATTACTTTTAAAAAAATCCAATACTTGATTCATGTTAGCCTTGAGTTATGAGCAATGAATTTTTTGTGGATTTTTAGCTCATTGCTCATGGCTCAAATCTCATGGCTCTTCTATACTTTCACCAATTCAATCATCTGTTCTAAAGAGGCAGTCATTAATAAATTGATATCCGTTTGCTCATTAAATTTTCTGAATCTGTTCCGGATTTTTAACGAAAC
>JBBAKZ010000162.1:3077-7049 GCA_040403275.1 Arcicella sp.
ATAAACGACCATATTGACATCGCAGCAATTTCTACATCGTTGAATTTCAATTGTTTAGATTCAATTCCTCTTTGAAGCGTTTCGCATAAAAGGGCAAAACATTTATGTCCGCTGTGCCAATTATCTTCTTCTTTTAGGGTATCCATGGGTGCGTTCAAAATAAACATCAAATCGTACATTTCGGGATTTTCAAAGGCAAATTTCATGTAGGCATAGCCTCGGTGACGCAATTCTTCAAATGGGTCGGTAATGCCTTCAATCGCAAGCGTCATTTCCGCTAATAATTTATCAAAACCTAATTCATGAACGGCAAAAAAAAGCTCATTTTTGTCCTTAAAATATAAATAAATGGTAGCAGGACTGTATTCAATTTTTTCAGCAATAGCCCGAATAGAAGCCTTTTCGAAGCCTTCTTCAATAAAGACCTCTTTGGCGGTTTCCAAAATCATCAACCGCATTTCCTGCTTGTCCCGTTCCTTTCTTTCTAAAATACCCATTATTTTTAATTTGAATATTGATTAATTTGAAAATTTAAAATTGGGTCTAAATTCTTTTCGTTTCCGTGAGCCAATTTTCAAATTAACAGATTTACAAATTACTTAGCTCTTGTCCAAACAGTTGTTCTTCCTAAGAGAGATATACCTATATATCCTCTGATTTCCAGTTCGTTAGGGTTTTTTGTTTTAATATTGCACGAATAAGTTTTGCCGTTGTTAGGGTCATAAATGGTGCCATTTTCCCATATTTTTCCTGTAAATTCAAAGTTTTTCAAAATTACAGAGCCAATAATTGGTTGAGTTCTTAACTTTTCATCTGGGTTATTAACGTCTTTTTTATCGCCGCTTTTTCCGGCAGAAACTTTTCCAAAGTATTTTTCTCCTTGTTTGTAAATCGAAATTTTACCGTCTTTACTGGCGGGAATCCAGTCGCCTAAAACAGCATCTTTTGTTACCGCTTGAGAATGCCCAACATTCACCAAACAAAAAGAAATAATTAATAAAGCAATTAGTTTTTTCATCGTTGAGAAATTTAAAATAAAACATTGCAAACTTACTGAACACTGTTTATTGAAACAATAATTTTATAAAATATTTTATAAATTCTAAGAAAAGTTATTTTTTTAAAATATTTAAATATCTGATTATCAGTGTATTGATTAATACTAATATTAAATTAACACAATCTGTTGAGCGTATAGTTTGTGGAATAAAAAGGTTATCAGTATTTTTGCAGTCTGTTAGTTAATAATTCATGAATCGCAAATAATTAATAGTATTCATGTTAGCTGTTAAACTTTTGATTATCAGCAGGTTATGTAATTTTTGTTCAAAAATTACCAATCGCCGATTACCAATTACCAATAAAAATAACAATTATAAAATATGAATTATCCACTTAACCAAATACCCGAAAGAACCGTAAAGCCACGCCAAAAAGGATTGACAATGGTGATGGATAAAGGGTTGAGCCTCAGAGAGGTAGAAGATTTCATCGAAATGGGGGGTGCCTATACTGATGTCGTAAAATTAGGTTGGGCAACTTCTTTTGTAACGCCTAATTTGAAAGAAAAGCTGGCCATCTACAAATCCGCTGGAATTCCAACGTATTTTGGAGGTACTTTATTTGAGGCCTTCATTATACGTAATCAATTTGATGAATATCGCCGTGTACTTGACCAATATGGTATGGAATACGCCGAAGTTTCTGATGGGTCTTTGGAAATGAATCAGGACGATAAATGTGAGTATATCAGGACTTTAGCTACGCAAGTAACGGTACTTTCCGAAGTTGGTTCGAAGGATGAAACCAAAATTATTCCGCCTTATAAGTGGATTAAATTGATGAAAGCGGAATTGGAAGCAGGTGCTTGGAAAGTAATCGGAGAAGCCCGTGAAGGAGGAAACGTGGGTCTCTTTCGTGCATCGGGTGAAGTTCGTCAAGGTTTAGTTGAAGAAATCTTAACCGAAATTCCAGAAGATAAAATCATTTGGGAAGCGCCCAAAAAAGATCAACAAGTTTGGTTTGTGAAGTTGGTAGGTGCCAATGTGAATGTTGGAAATATCGCCCCACACGAAGTTATTTCATTGGAAACCATACGTTTAGGCTTGAGAGGAGATACTTTCTCTTTCTTTTTGGATAAATAGATTTTAATGGATTTAGGGGATAGGATTTGGTAAATTTTTACCAATTGATGATTTTATCCCCAAAATCCAAACCCCCAACCCCGATATAATGGAAATTATCAATTTTGTCTTACAACTCCTCAAAGACCCATTAGCTGCGCTTTCGCAGTTTATTTCTGACCACGGAACCTTGACTTATGGACTTCTTTTCTTGATTATTTTTGTTGAGACAGGGCTTATCGTAATGCCTTTATTACCCGGCGATTCACTTTTATTTGCGGTGGGTGTTTTGGCTTCCGCTACTGGCAAAATAGAATTGACTTTTGTGATTCCATTATTGATTGCAGCGGCCTTATTAGGTGATAATGTTAATTACTTTGTGGGTAAATTTTTTAGTAACTTCATCAAATCAAAAGAGAAGATATTGTTTTTGAAACGTAGTCATATTGACCAAACAGAAGCATTTTACGAAAAACACGGTGGACAAGCAGTTATTATGGCTCGTTTTGTTCCGATTGTTCGGACCGTAGCTCCTTTTGTAGCGGGTGCGGGAAGTATGACTTACACAAAATACATTACATTCTGCATTATTGGGGCTGTTTTGTGGGTAACTGGAATTACTTCAATAGGCTATTTTTTAGGAAATAACGAATGGGTAAAGCACAATTTTGAGAAAGTAGTTTTAGGAATTGTAGCCGTATCGGTTTTGCCAATGATTATTGGGGTTTTGAAGGCAAAGTTTACTAAATAGATATTAGAGAATAGCGTTTAGATTATAGAAAAAGGCTTCAAAATTTAATTTTGAAGCCTTTTTCTATTTAGAATTTAAATTAACCAGGAAATTAATTTATCATTCATTATCTATAATCTCAACTCTAATTTCTATTCTCTAAATAACCTACTTCTGAACTACTTTCGCAAAACGGTGATAAAAAGGTGTTTTACTATTTTCATCTTTCGGCATATATTTTCCTGTAATGATAGGAACGTACATAACACGGCGGCGAGATTGTTCACCCATGTTTGGCGAAACTTCCACACGGTGCCACAAACGGCCATCATGTACCGTTAAATCTCCTCTTTCAATCTCAAAGCCAACTTCACGTACATCAGGTTTATGATCAACAAATTGTTTTTTACCGAACAATAACTTGAAAACACTCTGATTTTGTGTTCCTGGCAATACTTTTAAACCACCGTTTGAAGTTGGACAATTATCCAAGTGAATACCAACGTTTAACATTGGCAGGATTTTTTGACCTAAAAACAAATCACGGGGGCTATCTGTATGCCATCCCATTTGTGTGAATTTACTATTGGGCGAATTCACGTAATGATTGAACACTAAACCGTCTTTTTCATCGTCACTAATGCGTCCGTCGTAAGGAGCTAATAATTCTACCAAGACTTGTAAGCGTGGATCTTTCAAAAATTCAGCAAGCAGTGGACTGTACTTATTAGTAAAGCACATTCTCTGAATCATTTTGTTACCTTGAGGGTCTTTCCCAAATTTTAGAGGAATCCCGTTTATTTTTTCAGTACCTTCTGCCAACCATTTCTTTTCGATTTTGTCTAATTCGTCAATAAAAGTTTTAACAGTGTCATGATTGATAAAATTTTTAAAATGGATTACTCCGAATTTACGGAAATAATCCTTTTGCTCTTGGGTTAGAACCTCGCCAAATTGGAAGGTTTTATACTCGAAATTTACCATATTTTTACCCTTTATTTATGTGGTTTACAAGAACTTATTTTGTGTTGTTCTCGCTACAAAAACTAACTTGTTTTCAACAAAATTAGTCTTGTAAAATTGTACAAAAGAAAGTTTTACTACTTTTTAGATTGTTTA
>JBBAKZ010000163.1:0-7034 GCA_040403275.1 Arcicella sp.
TGGATACATGACCAATGAAGTTATTGAAGCAAAAATGATGATGAAATCTGGGAATTTAGTGAACATTACGGCTCCTGGATACGAGCATTTTTAGGTGAATAAAAATCATGTCATTGCGAGTGCAACGAAGCAATCTGTTGAATTGAGATGGATAGAAATTTAATTCTCTCCTCGTAAGCAAACAGATTTCTTCACTGCGTTCGCAATATTAACTAATCAATTATCGTCTGCACCTTCCTCATTTTTAGGAGCGATTTTCACGAAAGCACTTCTTTTGGGAACGGGCATTTTGCTTTTTTCGCCTCGCATTACTTTCCAAATATCTTCGTTAAAAGCAGCATCGGGAGCGGCATCTTCGTGGCTAAAATCAAAGTTATTTCTGCGTTTTGCCGTATTTAAAGCCACATTTCTTTCATCAATATTCACATTGGCAGAAACGGATTGAAAGGTCGTAACATCTGCATTTTTTGAAAAGCATTTGAATAAAGGGGTTGCCGCCGCATCGTATTGACTCATCGGTTTTAAGCCCAAAATCAACCCATCGTTCTCAAAATTCCAGAAGTTGAATACATTTCGTGATTGACCAGTTTACGTTTTGTGTTAGCACTTATCACAACGCTGGCGAACGGTGAGCGTCCAAGTGGTCGGAACCATTTTGCGCATCATCTTCTAAAACAAACACCGCAGATCCTTTCCAGATTTTTGATTTAGAAAGATGTTCAATAAATTTTTTAACCGCCAAATCATTATCGGCAATGGCAGATTCAATGCTAATAGCGCCTTTCCGTGAACCCGAAGTATGGTCATTGCCCATTCTAAGACTATTAAATCTTGGAACGGCATTCATGGCTAGTAAAGAATCAAAATCCATTTCCCACTGTTGTTCACCGTCAGAATCTTTGAAATTCATGTTCCAACCCGTGTATTTTGCGCATACATGGCCTTCCACTCCCGCATAATTTCCTTTGGGCGTATCGGCAAATTCCCCGTAAGTTCGAAAAGGAATTTTGGCTCTTTTACAGAAATCCCTAATAAAACCATTTTTAGGATAAGCAATTTCTCGCTGTTCTTCATAATCGTAAGAACCGCCTTTACCTCCGTAGTTCGTTACCAATTTTTTTCTACATAATCATTTGCATACACCGCCGTTGACCATTTGTGACCATCTGCAGAAACCTCAGCATCCACGTAAAAATAATCCAATAATACAAATTCATGGGCTAATTTATGTTGATTAGGCGTTAATTTTTCTAGAAAAAATACACAAGTCTATATCAACGTTTCCTTCTTTCACATCACCCAAAACTTGGTTACTAGTACGGTTTTCTTTGATAACATAAAATACATATTTAATGGGCGACTTTCCTCCTACTTTCATCGGAATTGGATTATCACTTTCACCAATGGCCTCATTTTCTTTTTGTTTTGAAAAAGGTGTGTTTTGAAAAACAAGCCCGGAATAAGTGGCCAACGTTTTTTCGTCGGGAGATTCAATAATTAATAAAGTTCCTTTCAATAATCCACCAAGTATATTCCACCACTTCTTTGTTGGTTTCGGGGTTTGCACCTACTTCTTGTAGTTTCTTTTTGCCTAGGGATTCAGCCCTTTTGGATTAGGTTTTGAGCTAAAACCTTTGTCATTGGTTACGTAAATTTTATTAACAATTCTCTTGACGGAAATCGGATGCCTGCCCGTTGGAATGAAACCGTTTGAAACACCCTTACCTTTCTGAGAAATATCAAAAACTACCGAACAATTATTATCGGCGATGGCAATATAAATGGTTTTTTCATCGGGCGAAAAAGCCCCCACCATTGGACGTTGAACCAATGGGAGCGTTAGGATACAATGAAGCTTAAATATGCTCAATTAAAGAATGAGAAGCCGTTTCGATGACTGAAACGGTATTGTCAGTGCCATTGGGAACGATTAGGTATTTATCATCTTTCGTAAAAACTATGTCGTTTGGATGGCTATTCGTGGCAATTTCAGCTGTCATTTTTTCCTTCAAAATATGGTAAACTATCACTTTTGAACCACCCCAAAGCGTAATATATAATTCCTTACTTTGCGGTTCAATCATGCAAGTATAAGGCTCAGCATTTAATTTTCCTTCCTTGGCAACTTTACGTGCTTTTAAGTTACATATAAAGATTGATTTTGAATCTTTTCCCGTGACGTAGAGACGATTTATCTGAGCATCCACGAACAAACCGGCGGGTGAAATTTTGGATTTTGGATAAACGTCACCCAAATTAATCTCACCATCTTGAACGAGTTTTTGTTATTCAATTTTATACATAATTTCACGTTATCATTTCCACCCGAAGCGTAAATGTATTTTTCGTTCTCACTAAAAGCCAAACCAATCCGTGATTTTTTAATACAAATTTCGTCCAAAACTTTCTCCGAAACGGCATCAATCAACATAATATTTTGAGCACTTTGACCATTTTTAGTAACTGCTAATAATTTATGTGAAGGCGAAACGATAAGATTTAACGGTAAATCATTAAAATTTAGGCTTGTTCCGACGGTCGTAGGTGACCAACCGTTAGGAAGAGTACACGCTTAGCCTTTAGGCTTTCGAGCAATGCCTTTTCTACATTGCTTTGCTTGCTTATTTTGGATCACAGGCAAAGCATAAAATAGCCGTAATCATTAAGCAATACAATTTTTTCATTTGACTGTGATTTAGTTTTCTACGATAACACTAAGTAACATGGCTATTAATGATTTTTAAAGGATTGATTATCATTTTTTAAAATTAACGTATTTTTTGATAGCTGTTACTGAATAAATACGAAATAGCTAAACAGTATTTTATCTATGAATTTTCAGCTTTAAAACATAATTGTTTTGTAAATTAATGTCTATACACACATTTTATTTGTATATCCTTTATTAATTGATTATTTTTAGTTTTTTATTTAATATATATATATTTAATATTCATCAATAAACAACAACTAACAAATGAAAAGAAAACTAAACTTTAGTTTTGTCTTTGTGTGTGTACTTATTTTTCAGGGTTTTGCACAAGACAGGACAGTTTCAGGAAAAGTAACTTCTTCTGAAGATGGTACAGATTTACCTGGAGTGAGTGTATCTATTAAAGGTACAACTCGAGGAACTACAACCGGTACTAACGGTACCTACAAAATCAGTGTTCCGGCTAATGCCACACTTATTTTCAGCTTTGTCGGTTTTTCATCTCAAAACGTGCCCGTTGGCTCTCAGACAGTGGTTAATGTTAAATTAACCTCAAACATCGAAGAATTATCGGAAGTAGTTGTTACGGCACTTGGTATCGAAAAATCTAAAAGAGAGTTGAACTATGCTACTCAAACCGTGAAAGGTTCAGATATCGCCCAAAAATCCGAACCTAACGTTTTGAATGCACTTCAAGGAAAAATTGCGGGTGTACAGATTGTGGGTGCCAGTGGTGAACCAGGTGCGTCGACCAACATCAACATTCGTGGTATTAACTCATTCACGGGAAGTAACCAACCATTATTTATTGTAGATGGTATTCCCATTAGTAATGACTTAGACCGTACCAATGGTGGACCAAACGGTACATTGGGTGGACCACAATCATCTAACCGTGCTTTAGACATCGCTCCTGAAAACATTGAATCAATTGATGTATTGAAAGGACCTGCAGCAGCAGCGCTGTATGGTTCAAGAGCAGCTTCGGGTGCAATTATTATCACTACCAAAGCTGGTAAAGGAGGCTCTGTAAATAAAAAATTGGAAGTAACGGTTAATTCGTCTTATACGGTTCAAAATGTTTACGGTTATCCAGAATTACAAAATGATTACGGACAAGGGCTAACTGGTATTTTTAATCCTGCAACTTTAAATTCGTGGGGACCCAAATTTGGAACAGCACCAACGACTGCCAATGGTTTATTGTTAGCAGATGGTAGCAATCGTAAAAATCCAGATGGTTCAGACTACGTATATCAAGCCTATCCAAACAATGTTAATGGTTTTTTCAAACAAGGGTCAATTGCCACAAATTCAGTCAATTTACAAGGTGGAAATGCTACACAAAGCTATTCATTGTTAATTGCCAATACGGCACAGAAGGGTATTACGCCAGGTTCTGAATTTAACCGCACCAATATTTCATTTGGTGGAAATACCACTTTGTTGAATAAAATAAAATTTGGTGGAAATATCAATTACACCTTGACGGGTCAGAATAACTTCTTGACGGGTAATAACTCAAGTGCTCCAGCGGTACTTTCTTCATTGCCCAGAAGTTATGATTTGCAGGGTTTGCCTTATACCGACCTTAATGGGAGAAGCATCTATATTACCACTGCCGATAACCCTTATTGGTCAATTGAGAATAACAAAACATTAAGTTCTGTTGACCGTATTACAGGTAGTCTTAATTTAGAATATCCCATTGCCTCATGGGTCACGGCTACCTATCGTTTAGGTTTAGACCAATACACGGACCGTCGTAAGCAGACATTCGCCATTGGTGCGGCACGTCTGCCAACGGGTGCAGTATTGGAAGATGTCTTTTACAGAAGTGAAATCAACAGTGATTTAATTTTCCGTTTCAAGAAAGATAAAATATTTGGAGATAATATCAACTTTACTGGTTTATTGGGTTACAATGTCAATCAACGCAAATTTCAAAACATATCTGCTTATGGTGGAGGTTTGACATTGCCCAATTATTACAATATCAACAATGCTACTACTTACACCAGCTCGAATGGAGCAACGGGCGAATCAAATTCATTAAGAAGATTAATTGGATATTATGGTCAGGCTTCATTTGACTATAAGAAATTTTTATTCTTAGAATTAACGGGACGTATGGATCAGTCTTCAACGCTACCCAAAGCCAATAATACATTCTTCTATTATTCAGGTTCGTTGGGTCTTGACATCACAGATGCTTTCAATATTAAGAGTGACATTTTATCATTCGGAAAAATTAGAGCCAGTTACACACGTGTAGGTAAAGATGCTGATCCTTACTTATTAAATTCTGTTTATTCGGTAACATCTCAAGGTAATAACGTATCAAGTATTAGTTTTCCAATCAACGGTCAGGCTGGTTTCTCAATCGGTACACGTATTGGTAGTGGAGATAATTTGACGCCCGAGTTTACGACCGCTTATGAATTAGGTGCTAACATTGGTTTATTCAAGAATCGCTTAAATTTAGATATAGCAGCTTATAAAACAGTGAGTACAGACCAAATTTTGAATGTGACCGTAGCAGCAACAACGGGTTATCGAACCCGAACCACCAATATTGGTCAAATGAGTAATAAAGGAATTGAAACGATGCTCTCTTACAAAGTGTTCAATAATAAAGATTTTAGTTGGACAGTTACGGCAAACTATACGGTAAACAGAAACAATGTAGATGTGATTGGTGCGGGAGTAACAGCCTTTAACATTCCAGGAAGTTCATTTATCGGTTCAGCCCCATCCATCGTAGAAGGCAGACCTTACGGGGTTATTTTGGGAAATAAAAGAGCCAGAACGCCAGACGGCACGAAATTTATTGTAAATCCACAAACAGGTTTATGGGTTGCAGCTATTGCAAACCAAGAAATTGCCAATCCTAATCCCGATGCTATTATTGGTGTAACCAATACTTTCAATTACAAAGGAATTGGGCTTTCATTCTTGTTTGACTCACAACAAGGCGGACAATTGGTATCATTTACAGTAGCCTCTTTGAAAGGTGCGGGAGCCTTGAAAGAAACTGCGGTGGATCGTGAAAAACCAAGAATTATTGATGGTGTTTTCCTGAACGCTGATGGCTCATACACACCAAATAATATCCAAATAGATGCTCAAAATTACTTCAACCAAGGCTTGCAGACTGACTTGAACGTTTATGGAGCTACTGCATATCGCTTGCGTGAGGCCTCTTTATCGTACGCATTGCCGAAAAATATTTTAAGTAGAACTCCTTTTGGTGCTGTCTCACTCTCAATTACTGGTCGTAATTTATTTTTCCTTGCTCCTAATAGCCTAATCGACCCCGAATTAAGTACCCAGGGAGCAGGTAATATCAGAGGTTTGGAATTACAAAGTAGCCCTAATACTCGTAATTATGGCGTTAATTTAAGATTAACATTCTAAGCAGTGAGAGTAAAAAATTTATCACGAAAAAATTAATGATCATGAAATTCAACATAAAAAACATAATTTATGCAACCTCCGTAGCTTTAGGATTCTTGGCTTCGAGTTGTTCGAGTGATTTTTTGGACGTAAACAATACGCCAAACAATCCACTTAGCGTACCTCCATCAGCATTAATGACTACTTTGGCGTATGATGCTGCTTTTGCTAATAGTAATGATTTGAGCCGTATCACTTCCATTTTGATGCAATATCAAGCGGGAGTTGGAAATCAGGTTGCTACTTACGATTCGTATAATCTTCGTGGAAATTCTGATAACCAATGGAATGGAGAATTGTACGCTGGTTTATTAATCAACGCCCAAAAAATGATTGATAACACACAAGCCACCAGTCCAGTGTACGCAGGAATTGCCAAGATTTACAAGGCTTACGGTTTTAGTATTACTACCGACTTGTGGGGAGACGTACCATATTCAGAAACTTTGAAAGGAACTGGTATTTTGACTCCAAAATTAGATGCTCAAAAAGATATATATTTAGGAGCCGCTGGTGTACAGAGTTTATTTGACCTAGTTAAGGAGGGCATGGCAGACTTAGACAAGAAAAGTACCTTGAACCCAGGTACGGACGATGTTGTATATAAAGGTAATTTAGCCAACTGGAAGCGATTAGGCAACACCATGTTGTTGCGCTTTGCGATGATTATTAGCCGAGCTGCACCAGACCGTGCCAAAACCGAGATTACAAACGTGTTAGCTTCCCCAGCAGGAATAATTACGGATAATGCACAAGATTTTCAAGTGGCATTTGCGGCGGCAGCAGGTGCTCAAAATCCAATTTACGCCTTTAATTTCGTAAACCGTCCGGATGACCAATTATTGAGCCAGCGTTTCAGAGATAC
>JBBAKZ010000164.1:0-7006 GCA_040403275.1 Arcicella sp.
CACTGCTTTCGCATTCTGAATAATAGCTCTTAAACGTGAATTTGAGTGCGGGTCTGGACCTCCTGATTTTACGGCAATAACAATATCTTTACCTATTTTAGTAAAGGTTTTTGCCATTTGTCCCCATCTTTTAAATTTTCTGGCTTTTCTAAATTCAAATGCTCTTCCCATTGGTCAGTGATTAGTTGTAGGTTATTAGTGATTGGCAATAAATACATAATTATCTAATAACCAACAACTTGAAATATTTTAGATTGAAATTATTTATTTTAGTAAACGCTATTTGGTATCGTCGTGCAAAGGTAGAAATTAATCCTTTTTTTAGCAAAAAGTAAAACAAAAAGCCCACAGAAAGTGAGCTTTTAGTTTTACTATATTTTAAAATCTGTTTATTAAATTCTACCAACCATCATCAGATTTTGGTTTAACATTTGCCGTTGATTTTTTAGGGGCTGCCTTTGTTGGGGTATTTGCCGCCACTGAAGCAGAAGCATTGCCGCCCATTCCTTTTACAATTGCGTTTAAATCAGTACGACTAAACACACGACTAACAATTTTCCATTCATTTCCGAATTTCAACATACTCAATAAATCAATGTATTTGAAATCGCCAAACAATAATTCAACTGTTGCTAAGGCAGACACCCCTACGTATGAATAGGAAATCATTTTTGTAGAACCGCCTTTTGTTGAAATACCGCCTGCTGGCATTGAAGCCACAAATTTTGCGACTGGAATGTCTTGAATTGCTCCCGCAGCGCTTACTGTTCTGAGCATGGCCGTTGGGTGAAAAGCTTGATTCAATTTGGCTGCATCGCCTTTTGAAACACCATCAAGGTAGTTATTTACACACAGCTTCACGGCATCATCTTCCGACTGTGCTTTGACAGGTACGATATTTGCCGCAATAAAAAACAATAAGAGTATAATTTTTGAAATCTTCATGATTGGATTGCGTTTAGGTTTCACGCTTAAAATTAGCATTATTTTGTGATTAAACGAATTATTTGGGGCTTTTATTGTTTATTCACCTTCTAGTTCGTCAGGCATCCCTTCGCCACTCATAAAATACCAGGCCTTGTCTGGATATAAAATTGATTGAGCAACTTTTATGCGTCCTAAAGCATGATTGGCAACGTTTTGAAGAATAATAATGGATGAATTATCCCGATTGTTGTGCAGGTAATAATTCTTAAATCCATGCCACCAACCCGTATGAAAAGTGAGCCATGAACCATCATCCATTAATTGTAAACGCCATCCAAAACCATAATTTTTGTTCGACGCAAATTTGAAAGTATGAGCAGGCTTAAAAGCTTCATTTAAGGTTTTCATCTTTACTAATTTCTCAGAATTCAAGGCCATATCCCATTTGAAAAGGTCTTCAACGGTTGAATAAACTCCTTTGTCTCCCGTTGCGCCATCTAAGTGGTCGAATGGAACTGGCCAAAAACCGTGTCTCCGGGGCGTGTATCCAATGGCAGCAGTGGCCGTCTGGTCGGATTTGTAAGGGTCATAGATAAAACTTCTAGACATACCAGCGGGCGCAAAAAGAAACCTTTGGGCATAATCTCTAAAATTCATGCCTGATAATTTCTCCACAATATAGGCCAATAAGACGTAATTAGAATTATTGTAACTGAATCTTGAATTTGGTAAATAATTTATGCCCGGTCTGTATTGCGCAAAAAGATTAACGACTTGGTCATTGGTCATGGGCACTTTTTTATTCACAATTTTATCCAAACAATACACATAATTTGGAATGCCCGAACGATGGGTCAACAAACTTCTAATGGTGATGGATGTGTCGTAAGGAAAACTTGGAATATATTTAAAAACGGGCGTATCGTAGTCTATTAAGCCTTTTTCGTGCAATTGCATAATGGCAACCGCCGTAAATTGCTTGGAAATAGAGGCTAATTGAAATTGGGTTTGGGTCGTATTTGAGTCTTTTTTGGCAAAACTTGAATAACCAAAGGCTTTTTTATAGATAATTTTTCCATTCTGTGATACTAAAACAGCACCATTGAAACCACTTAATTTGTGTAACTTCTTAAAAAAAGTATCCAATTTAATGGCCTTTCTACCGGCAACTTTTGCATCAAAAAGCCGTGCGATACTATCATTGTGAATTACTACACTACTAGTAGGTTCTTCAGAAAGTTGTCGTGGTTGATGTGAGCATGCAATGATGCCCAAACCGAATAAAAAACTTACACTTAGTACGTATTTTGTAATTTTTAAAAATATCACGTTTACTATTGATTTATAAGGTTATGGTGTTTTGATTTACGTTAGCATAACGTAAAATTAAGGCTTGAATTTGATTAATGCCAATCCTTTTTTAATTTCGATAAACACAAACTTCAAACCATGTTAAATCGCTTTAAAATTAAAAGTGCTAATCTAGGAACTTCACCCGGAACGCTTACCTACATAGGTGAGCAAGTGAAATTTGATACGAAAATTTATTGGACAGAATATAATCTCGAAAATTACAAAATACATGTTTTTCCAAAATTATTGGACTTTCAACTCAAATTAGCCCCCGATAAAACCTATTGGCTCAACGTGGATGGTATTCACGAACCAAAAGTTATCGAAACGGTTGGACAGGTTTTTGGTTTGCATCCACTGGTGATGGAAGATATTTTGAATTCTCAGCAAAAACCTAAGTTTGAATATTACGATGATGACCAGCTTTTTATCACGTTCAAAATGATTGAGTACAACCCTCATACTCAAGAAATTGAAGTGGAGCATTTGAGTTTTATTTTGGGAAAAAACTTTCTGATTTCTTTTCAAGAAGAACGTTCGAGAGAAATTTTTGAGCCAATATCAGTCAGATTAAAAGCTTCCGCTGGCAAAACCCGTAAAAATGGCGCTGATTATCTGTTATACGCTTTGATGGATTTGGTGGTTGATAATTATTTTTTGATTTTAGAACAAATTTCTGAAAATATTGAGCGACTAGAAGATTCGATAATCAACACGACAAAGCAAAAGTCGATGACCGAAATGTATTCTTTAAAGCGAGAATTGATGTTGATGAGAAAAATTGTTTTTCCGCTTCGAGAAATGATCTCAAATCTAATTCGTGAGGAAGCGCCGCTCATTACACCCAATACGGTTTTGTATCTTCGTGATGTGCATGACCACGTTTCGCAAGTGATTGAAAGCATCGATTCATACCGTGAATTGGTGGCATCGTTGATGGATTTATACCTTTCTCAAGCGGGCAATCGCATGAATAATGTGATGAAAGTGTTGACGGTTATCTCCGTTATTTTTATGCCTTTAACTTTTATTGCTGGAATTTACGGAATGAATTTTGATAATATTCCCGAATTGCATTGGCACAACGGATATTATTTCGTTTGGGGATTTATGATAATCCTAGTTTTAGGAATGTTAGTCTATTTCAAAAGAAAAGACTGGTTGTGAACGCCAAATTTGTCATAATGGCTTTAAAAGAGGTATTCTAGCTAAAAATATTTTTTTGGCCTATACTGCCTCTTTTTTAACCCTCATTTCCTGAATTTTAACAGAATTATTTATTAACCTACTCACTTTGAGACTTACTTTCTTGTTTTTTTATTTTTAAAAATAAAATGATGTTAAAATTAAACTTTTCCTTTAAATAATACCATAAAATATTTTTCTCAGCATTGAAAATACTTTTTTTTACTATCTAAGTTTAGAAATCAAGGCCCAAATCCGTAAAAACTGCAAAAATCCAGAAAATAGCTTTCATTTTTCAAATTTGAGCCTAAAAAACACCGAATTTTATAAAAAACTACTCTATTTCCCCACGCTCCTAAAAATGTCTCTCCAAGTACAACTACTTGATTATTAGTAACTTTTGTGCAATTTTTGCGTTGTGAAAATATATTTTTTCAAATTTTTATCAACAAATTTGAACCAAAATTGCTAGAAGTTTTACTAAAATGATACATATCTTAAATTCAATCTTTTTAATATCCGGTAAACATGGTCCTTTCACGGGTGTCCCGCCAACGGTAATGGTTGGGTTTGCTTTTGTATCGACGGCACTCATATTTTTGGGGATTTTTCTTAGCCAGAAACGCAAAGCATGGCTTCAACATTCAAGACTTACCCAAGGTGAAATTGTAGAGGTGGGCAAGCGTTATGATAGAAGCGACAGACTTGGACAACATCCTATTTTCTTTCCAGTGGTTAGTTTCTGTGTCAATGAAAGACAATTTAAAATCGAAGCGGACAAAGGAATGTCAATATTGAGTCAGGTTGGTCAAAAAATGCAGGTACGGTACAATCCCGAAAATCCTTATGAATCAGCACTGGGAGAAAGTAGCGTTCCTGGAATTAAGCCTTCTGTATTTTTTGCTTTAGGCACAGGATTATTAATTGCTAGTATTTTATTAATGTTTTAATTGAAACAAAAACAGCATACAAAAAAATGAGCGTAGATTAATCTACGCTCATTTTTTTTGCAAGGTTTTGCAAATTCAAAGGATTTCTACGCCTTTATTCCTAAAATTCTTTAATTGCTCATCGGCTGGATTCAAACTGGTAATTAGAAAGTCTAAGTCAGCAAAATTACATACCTTATAATTCTCTTCTCGGTTAATTTTTTCCTCCAAGACACAAGTAATTGTCTTCCTAGAAACGCTCATCATTTTCTGTTTCAAGATAGATTCCTCGTAATGTCGAATAGCTAAACCCGATTCAATGCTGATACTATTCGTACCCATAAAATAGCAGTCTGCTTGAATATGTTCTAAATCTTGAATGGTTTTACTACCGATAGTAATTTGATATCTTTTGTAAAGGGAACCGCCCAATAAAATAACCTCAATTTTTGGATGTTCAGATAAAGCAGTGGCCAAATGTGGGTTATTAGTAACGATGGTAATTTCAAGATTCTTAGGTAGTTGTTCGGCAATATAAAAATTAGTGGTACCGCCATCCATTAAAATTATTTTATTATTCTCAATCAGTTTTATGGCTTTCTTAGCAATTGTGACAAACTCAGTATTGACGATACCTAATCCTTTACTCGCCTTCATGGAAAGATATGAATGAGCGATAGCCCCACCGTGAACTTTCTTCAAAAGCCCTCGGTCTTCCAACTCAATGACATCCCTCCGAACACTATCATACGAGACATTCAGAATTTGACCTAAATCTACGAGCGTAACTTTTTTGTCCGTTCCTAATTTTTCTAATATTGCTTGTTGTCTTTCTTCTTTTAACATTTGGGGAGTTTTAAATATAATACAATTATATGTTTATATATTTACAAGGTATTGTGCAAATATTTGCAAAATATCTTGTAAAATACAAGAAAGTTTGCATAAATTTGTACCGTTATCATTAACCATTTTATCGTTTTCAATTTATTAAGTGTATAAATAATTTTTCATTACAAAACCGCAATGTTTTACTAATGAAAATTGTGTTTTGAAAGGTTGAATAGAAAGGGTACGAACTTTGAGGTTTGTACCCTTTTTTGTTTTATAATATTTTAAGTAAAATTACTTGGAAAACCCTTTCATCTTTACCTTTGTGTGATTAAAATATTAAATAAATTATGGAATACAGAATAGAAAAAGACACAATGGGTAAGGTGGAAGTACCTGCCAATGTTTACTGGGGTGCTCAAACGCAACGTTCAATCATGAATTTTCCGATTGCTCAGGATATTAACAAAATGCCAAAAGAGATTATTCGTGCATTTGCTTATTTGAAAAAGGCGGCGGCGAATACCAATTTCGAAGCGGGCATTTTACCTGAAGATAAAAAAAATCTTATCGGACAAGTGTGCGATGAAATTTTGGCAGGAAAGCTCGACGACCAATTTCCCTTGGTTGTTTGGCAAACTGGCTCGGGTACACAGTCAAACATGAATTGCAATGAGGTGGTTGCTTACCGAGCTCATGTAATTAATGGCGGCGATTTGATGGACGAGGTGAAATATATTCATCCGAATGATGATGTGAATAAATCACAATCTTCCAATGATACTTTTCCAACGGCCATGCACATTGCAGCTTATAAAATTTTGATGGAAGTTACCATTCCTGGCATCACAAAATTGAGAAATACTTTGGATGCCAAAGCGAAGGAATTTAAAAATGTCGTAAAAATTGGTCGTACTCATTTCATGGATGCTACCCCTTTAACACTCGGTCAGGAGTTTTCGGGATACGTTTCTCAACTTGACCACGGACTTCGTGCCATCAATCATACACTTACTCATTTAGCTGAATTGGCCTTGGGAGGTACGGCAGTTGGTACGGGAATCAATACGCCAAAAGGCTATTCTGAGAATGTTGCCAGACATATTGCAGAATTAACGGGTTTACCTTTTATTACGGCAGAAAATAAATTTGAAGCATTAGCAGCTCACGATGCGATTGTAGAAACCCACGGAGCTTTGAAAACAGTGGCGGTTAGTATGATGAAAATTGGAAATGATATCAGAATGTTATCATCGGGACCACGCTCTGGCATTGGCGAAATTCATATTCCTGATAATGAGCCGGGTTCATCAATTATGCCAGGAAAAGTAAATCCAACGCAATGCGAAGCGATGACGATGGTGTCAGCACAGGTAATGGGAAATGATGTTACGATTGGCATCGGCGGTTCGATGGGGCATTTTGAATTGAACGTTTTCAAACCCGTCATGATTTTTAATTTCCTACATTCTGCTCGTTTGATTGGCGATGTTTGCGTAGCATTCAATGATAAATGTGCGGAGGGAATTCAACCATTACACGAAAATATTAAAAAACACGTCAATAATTCTTTGATGTTAGTCACGGCCTTGAATACTAAAATCGGTTATTACAAATCAGCAGAAATTGCTCAAACCGCTCATAAAAATGGTTCTACCTTGAAAGAAACAGCCATTTCATTGGGATATTTAACAGCGGAAGAATTTGATTCTTGGGTGAAACCAGAAGAAATGGTTGGTGAGATTTAATAAAAATTAATGATAAAAAGCGGTAGGATGGGC
>JBBAKZ010000165.1:0-6928 GCA_040403275.1 Arcicella sp.
ATCAACTTCCGAAAGCATTTTTGCTGATAAATGATTTACAATTGCTCTTCTCAAATCAAGGGATTCTTCATGGGACATTGGGCGTGAGAACATTCTCAACAAACCTAACTGAACATCATTCAATTCTTGAAACGGAACTGGGGATTTTGGTTTATTTGTTTGAGGAGTTGACGTTTTTATACGTTTCTGAGTAGTTTCCATACAAGTAATTTTCAAAATATTATGTACAAATATATCAGTAATTATCATTTAAACCATGATTAATCGTATTTTTGAAATAGTATCATCAACTCAAACACTAAAACCCAAACATGAAAAAACTATTATTCCTCTGTGTATTACTAATTTCCTTGCAAGGATTCTCTCAGAAACTCCCATCCATTTCCGAAAAAACGGTTAATTTGAAGAGATATGACGGTTTTATGCCTTTTTATTGGGATGAAGATTCGGGTAAAATTTGGCTTGAAATTCCTTCTCTCAATCAAGAATTTTTGTACGTTTCTTCACTTCCAGCGGGTTTAGGTTCAAATGATATTGGTCTCGACCGTGGACTTTTAGGCGATGAAAAGGTAGTATTTTTCAATAAAGTTGGACGCAAAATTATGCTCATTCAACCCAATTTGAGATACCGTGCCATCACCAATGATGCCAACGAAAAACGGGCCATCGAACAATCTTTTGCTCAATCTACGCTTTGGGGTTTCACCGTTGAAGCCGAAGAAAATGGCAAATATTTGGTAGATGCAACGGATTTTTTAATGACCGACCCCATGGGAATTCCTGACCGTTTGAAAGACTCCAAACAAGGAAGTTATGCTCCCGATAAGTCACGTTCAGCGATGTATTTGGCTCGTACCAAAAACTTTCCATTGAACTCTGAATTTGAAGTTACTTTGACTTTCACGGGTGGAAGCGATGCAGGAAATTTCGTAAAATCAGTAACGCCAAGTTCAGATGCGATTACCTTGCGAGTTCATCACAGTTTTGTGCAATTGCCTGATAATCAATTTGAAAAACGAGTTTTTGACCCACGTTCAAGTTTCAATGCCTTAGGATACATGGATTACGCAACGCCCGTGAGCGAACCGATTGAAAAGTATTTTATTATCCGTCACCGTTTGAAGAAAAAAGACCCAACGGCTAAAATTTCGGAAGCGGTTAAACCCATTATTTATTATTTAGACAACGGAACGCCCGAACCCATTCGCTCGGCATTGATGGACGGAACGGCATGGTGGAATCAGGCTTTTGAGGCAGCAGGTTATAAAAATGCCTTCCAAGTTAAATTACTGCCCGATGATGCTGACCCGATGGATTGCCGTTATAATGTTATCAATTGGGTTCACCGTTCCACTCGTGGGTGGTCGTATGGAGCATCGGTTACTGACCCACGCACGGGTGAAATCATCAAAGGACACGTGAGTTTAGGTTCGTTAAGGGTTCGTCAAGATTATTTGATTGCCCAAGGTTTACTCTCACCTTTTGAAAATGGTCAAAAACTTGAACCCGAAAAAGACCCAATGCTCAAAATGGCTTTGGCTCGTTTGCGTCAGTTGGCGGCTCACGAAGTTGGGCATACCTTAGGTTTGATGCACAATTACACCGCCAGTATTAACAGTCGTGGCTCGGTTATGGATTATCCTCACCCAACCGTGAAATTAGATGCGAAAGGCGAAGTGGATTTAAGCGATGCTTACGCCCTAGGAATTGGTGAATGGGATAAAGTTTCGATTACTTATGGTTATCAAGATTTTCCGAAAGGAACGGATGAAAAAGTGGCTTTAAATAAGATTTTGAAGGATTCGCACGATAAAGGATTGCTATTTTTGACCGACCAAGATGCTCGTTCGGCAGGATCGGTAAGTCCAACGGCTCATTTGTGGGATGGTGGAAAAAATCCAGTCGATGAATTAGACAATTTGATGAGAGTTAGAGAAAAGGGACTTAAAAGTTTTGGCGAAAAAACGATTAGAACGGGCGTTCCGATGGCGTTTTTGGAAGATGCTCTAGTACCACTTTACAACATTCATCGTTATCTAATTGAAGCCGTTGCTAAATTAGTTGGTTCGATGGATTATCATTACGCCTTGCGTGGCGATGGACAGTTTAGTACCAAAGTCGTTTCAAAAGAAATACAACTAAAAGCCTTAGAAACTGCTTTGAAATGTCTTTCGGCTGACTTTTTGACTTTACCAGAAAACATTATTTCCTCGATTCCTCCACGTCCAGCGGGATTTATGCCATCGAGAGAATTATTTAAAAAACGGACAGGTCTAGCGTTTGACCCATTGGCGGCAGCAGAATCAGCGGCTGATTTTCCTTTACAATTTTTATTTCATCCAGAAAGAGCTTCCCGCATGATAGAATACGAAGCGAGAAACGGAGGCTTAGGTTTAGAAGAAATGATTAAGCAGGTTTTGGATAAAACGTTCAAATCGGCAAAAAATCAAGGGTTAAATCGCAAAGTGCAATTCCAAACCGAGCAAATTGTCCTAACGCATTTAATGGCTTTGAGCACCAACGAAGCAGCCAATTATCAAGTAAAAGCCGTTTGCGGAAAAGCGTTGAGAGAATTAAAAACCTATTTGGAAGAAACCAAGAAAACTGCCAAAGATGCTGATTATCAAGCGCATTTGGATTATGCTTTGGAAAGAATGAAAAATCCTTCGGCGGCAAAAGTGGCGGTTCACAAAGAATTACCTCCAGGCGCTCCAATTGGTTGTGAGGAGTAACACAAACTTCAAACTGTTTTGTCGATAAACAGACTAAAGTCTGTGTTGCTTTTATTATATTTGATAAAAAAAAAGCTATGGTTACAACTAAAAATATTACAGAAACCATTTTATCGGAAGTGACTACGCAAAAATTGGTGCGTGTTCCTGCCCCAAAAGAAGATTATTTTGATTTAGCAGAAAAATTACCTTTCAAAGTAGAGTACCACGAAAACGAAATTGTAACTATGGGTTTAGCATCATATTGGCATGAAAAAATAACAGCGACTTTAATAGCCTTACTATATCAAGTATTTAATCAGCAAGGCGAAAGTTTTGATATTTTAGGAAGTAATTCAGGGGTGCAAATTCCAAAATTTGAAGGTGGATATTATATGCCAGATGTGATGATTGTAAAAGGAAATCCTATTTTTAAAGAGAATTCGACTGCCATCATCACCAATCCTTACATCATTGTGGAAGTGCTTTCTCCAGCGACCAAAGCCTTTGATTTATCTGAAAAATTACCAGAATATAAATTAGTAGAAAGTCTTCAACAAGTTATTTATGTGAATCCGCAGAAAGTAAGTGTTTCTACATTTATTCGTTCAGAAAACCCGAATGCTTGGATCAACCAAGATTTTTATAGTCTTGAAGATTTTATTATAGTGGAAGGAGTAACGATTTTATTATCGGATATTTATCGTAAAATTCGCTTTGAAGTGTAGAGAATTAGTATGTAAAGAAAAAGACCTTTTGAATAGATTATCATTCAAAAGGTCTTTTTTTGTCTGCTAAATGCTATTTTTTTATTCGTTTGGCACGCTCATATTGTTTTGGCCATTGGGTATCATAACCCAATTCATAAGCGGCTCGCATAGGAAAATAAGCGTCTCTAAGCATTTCTCGGGCCAAAAATACCAAATCTGCTTTTCCAGCAGTAATAATTTCTTCCGCTTGTTGTGGTGAAACAATCATACCAACTGCCCCGGTAGTCATGCCCGTTTTTTCACGAATACTTTGCGCAAAAGGCACTTGATAGCCAAAACCTACGGGAATTTTCTCGGGTGGGGTCAATCCTGCGGTGGAACAGTCAATTACATCAACCCCTTTCTTCTTTAAAATTACTGATAATCTGATGGAATCTTCAATTGTCCAACCATTTTCAAGCCAATCGGTGGCCGAAATTCTAACAAAAAGAGGTAAATTTTCTGGAATAATTGAACGTAAATCATCGGTGATTTGTAACAACAATTTTATCCGATTTTCAAAACTTCCTCCGTATTCATCGGTACGCTTATTGATTAAAGGTGACATAAATTCATGCAATAAATAACCATGTGCCGCATGAATTTCGATGACCTTAAAACCAGCTTCTAAAGCCCTTTTGGTAGCATTCCTAAAATCTTCCAACACTGTTTCAATACCTGCCAAGGATATTGCGGTTGAAATTGACTTTTCATCCGCAAGCAACACTTCACTCGGTGAAACTACTTCCCAGCCACCAGCTTCGGGGCTAATATAATTTCGCCCATTCCAAGGTTCTTGCGAACTTGCTTTATAACCCGCATGCGACAACTGAATTCCAGCCACCGAACCATTTTGGTGAATAAAATCGGTAATTTTTTTTAGTGGAGCAATATGTTCATCTTTCCAAAGGCCTAAATCTGCGGGAGAAATTCGTCCTTCTGGCGAAATTGCAGCCGCTTCAGTAAAAATTAAAGCCGCCCCTCCTACTGCACGACTTCCCAAATGGACGAAATGCCAATCATTTGGGAAACCATCTTCGGCGGAATATTGACACATGGGCGAGACAACGATACGGTTTTTGAGCGTAATATCTCTCAATTTAAGAGGAGAAAATAAATTCGGGTTCATATTTAATTTTGGCTTATGATTAAATTAGCAACACTGAGTAACTATTTTAGTTTTCTCTTAAAGAACCTTTTCGATTAGCAACGGTTATTAGCACAACCGCAGTAATAATAATTGCCCCTGCTAAAAGCATCAGTGGATGTAACTGTTCGTTGGCGAAAGTGGCCCCCAAAATCATGGCAACTAAAGGATTTACGTAGGTGTATGTTGCCACAAGCGTGGGCGGAGCAATTTTCGATAACCAACCGAATACCAAAAACCCAACTACTGAACCAAAAGTCAATAAATAGGCGAAAGCACCCATTGCTTTTGGGGTTATATTTTGGACATGAAAATTATCAAATTCACCCATAAAACTGCTTAAAATCAAGGATAAACTTCCTCCGATAAGCATTTGCATTCCAGCAATTTGTGATGCGTGATAATGGTTGATATTTGCATTTTTAACCAACACAACGCCAATATACCAACCTAAAACTGCAAAGAACAAACAGATAATTCCTAATAAATAGTACTGCTCAGACCCCTTGAGTGCCAAAGATTTTAGACTCATTAAAATGCCAACGCCTACTATGCCTAAGAATGCTCCTAAAATAACTTTTCGCTTAGGTTTTTCATTGTTCCATAACCAGAGTAAAATAATCAGCATCACGGGTCCAGAGGCAGAAAACAAAGCTGAATAGCTTGAGGGAACCCATTTAGCCGCCGTTGTGGTAAGTCCATTGCCAATCGTTAGCATAAAAAAACCAGATAAAGCGGTGGTTATTAGCATTTTGCGGCTTGGCTTTTGATATTTTTTTGATAGAATGGCAAAAGTAAAAAGAATTCCGAAAACCCGAAGCCAGAAAAGGTGGTACACTTTCAACGACAAAACGTATTCCCAAATAAGTAGAACCCCAAATTAAATAAAGGGTTATTAACCCCGCCCACATCTTTAATGGCTGATTTTGATTATTCATATATTTTATTTTCAGCAAGCAGTAAAATGAAGTATATGTGCAAAATGAACATGATTCCCCTGATGCCTAATTTTTTAAGCCAATCATTTAATAATTAGGGGATACTTCCCGACTCAATCCACTCCCCAAATTAATTTATCAATTATTTTATCGTGAAAAAAGTCTTCAGCGACCTTTCCAGCTTGATTTAACAAAGTTTCCATTTTAGGATAATTTGCTCCCAAAACACGATAGGCTTCCTGCATCGCTTGTTCATCCTTCAAAAAAGCAATTTCTTGAAACGCATCCTTTAAAGCGGTAATTTTCAAGCCCTTATCCTTCAATTTTCCTAATTCAGCAATCATCCAACTCAATGCCAAAAAGTGATTTTTCTCTAAAAATAAATGATGTTTCACACTGCTAGATTCTGGCAGTTGATTGAAGGGGGAAGAGACAATTTCTTCCGTTAAATACTTTTTAAATTCAGTAGAATTTGACTTAATTCCATGCAATTTTATCACACCTTGAAAGGACTGAGGATAAATGCTTAACCATCGTAACTTCCTTCTCAATTCATGTACTTCGGTTTCAACGTTTTTAAACTTAAAGGTAGTTTTATCAACAAATTCATTAATTTTCTTAATTTGCTTGTGATAATATTTTTCAATATTTACAACTTCATCTTCCTCATTTTGCCATTTTGCAATAGACAAACCTTCATTAATTTTTCTTAAAGTTTTGCCATTACTCCAACCTCTTTTTAGCAATATTTCATTAAAATTTACAATTTTTTGTCTTGTTTTAGTTTCTAAATAACTTTTAACGGAAACGGGTATTTTTTCATCGGCGTGAAATTCTCTTAGAAAAGCAGCGTAGTAGTCAATGGCGCCTAAAACGTCCTCAACTTCCTTGAATCGTACATTTAATTCCGTAAAAAAAGTTTTATTATGAAATTGAATGTACATTTTCGATAAACTTTCCAACATAAACATTGGGGTTCTAAAATCGTGTAAAAATAGCCAAAGGGCTGGATTTTCGTGGTTTGTAGATTCCGCTAATAGTGCATTTACTTTATCTAACTGATGATCAAATCTGGCTTTTCCTGGTTTCATGGGTATTAATTTTAGATAATTTGTAAAAGTATAGAATATTCCAAGAAACAAAAAACAGGCAACAGATTTCAAATTCTATTGCCTGTTTTTAAAACATTTACTAGCAAATTCCTCAAAATAATGCGTTCGTTATTGGGTAGTCTATTTCTTCTTTTTCTTATTATCAACGGGAGCTTGTGCTTTTTGAGCTTCTTCAACCGCTTTCATTTGTTTAGAAATATATTCAGAAAAGCGTGACTTTTTTGCTCCACCACCCGCAGCAATTTTCTTACGGTTGTCGTCCAAAATATCT
>JBBAKZ010000166.1:0-6912 GCA_040403275.1 Arcicella sp.
CAGTAGAATGATTTTTTCACCGAATTACTGTTTTTGATTTTTGGCACAAAGGAAATCAAGCATCAGAATGTCCTCAAAACCATAGATTCTAAAGTCAATCCAGGACCAAAAGCACAGCTCAAAATATTCTTATCCTTGTCTGATTCCGTAGCTTTTTTCAGTATTTCATTCAACACAAAAAGCACGGTACAAGATGACATATTTCCGTAATCTTTCAATACTTCGTAAGAATATTTATTATCTTCCTTCGTGATGTCCAAAGCTGTTTCAATGGCCTCCAAAATGGCTTTTCCCCCGGGGTGCATGGCGTATAAATCTATATCCTGATTGGTCATTCCTGCGTTAGTTAATAATCTGTCAATCAGTGATTTAATTCCCGTTTTTACTAATTTTGGAATGTAAGAAGTTAGCGTCATTTCAAAGCCAAAATCGGCTACTTTCCAAGCCATATCTTGTTTGCCTTCAAAGTATAAATCACAGAAAAATGAACGCATTTCAAGACTCTTTTCTTTTCCTTCCGTTTCGATTAAAATAGCGGCAGCTCCGTCGGCAAAAAGGGCGTTGGATAATAGAAAATCCTCATCCATTTTTTTCTGAAAATGCAGGGTGCATAGTTCCACCGAAATCATTAATACTTTGGCTTTTGGGTCGGCTTTTCAATGGCTTTCAAACAAAGTGGCAATGCAAATTCTTGATAGGCAAGCATTCGTTGAGAAATGCTTGGAAAGGGTTCTAAATCAATAGTTTGCGGATAAAATTGATAGTCGGAAAAATGTTTTCCATAATCGGCTAACACAGAATGTCTTTGTGCAATTTTAGTAGTGCGATAGAGTGCTTTTAATCTTCTTTGGTCGTAATCATTCATTTGTAGAGCCGAAGCCATAAATTCCGCAATTTGCATTTGAGGAAAACAATTTTGAGGAACGGCGGTGCCAATGGCAGTAATAAAACTCATGTTAAATGGGATTGATATAAAGGATAAACATTCAAAATGCAAAAAAGTATGCCAGTATGACAAATTAATATACGAAGAAAATAGATTGATAGTTGTGTGAATGTTATTTAGCTTACATTTTAGGGGAAAATTTTAGTACGGCAAGCTATCACTTTTCTTTACCAACAAAATTGCTAGCATTATACAAATAAGTAATCGTCTTTTCAACTAATCCTCCATGAGCTGATTCCAAGATGATTAACTCATAATTTTTGAGTCGTTTTGTGAGGGGAAAAATAATCGAAACGGGAAGTAATTTGTCATATTTTCCCATGAATATTTGAAGATTTATATCTTGACTATTAATGATTTCGGCTAATTTTTTAAGGTCGAATGTTAAACCTCGGATACCTATCCACGAACGATATAATTGTGCTTGTTTTTCGGGCGTGTTTACCATCATTTTAGCAAATTTTACAACACTCTCATGCATAATTCCTATGCGTGTGAGTAAATCAGCAAATCCATAAAATTTATGGTTATTTGTAAGTATTTTTTTAAAAATAGTACGAGTAAAATGTGAACCAGTAGCCAATTGATAAATATGATTTTCCGTGATGCCGTCGGGTGCCAAGAGGAAAGCATTTTCAATTTTGTCGGAAAAAGCCTCAAGTGTGGCCAAAGCAAAACGTCCGCCCATGCTGAAACTGATGATAGAAAAGTGCTGTATTTGATTTTCTTGTAGGAATTTATCTAAATAGCCTTTCCAAATTTCTTTCGTAATGATGTTTTTGTTGACTTTACTTTTTCCATGAAAAGGCAAGTCAAAAAGGTAGGTAGTGTATTGATTTTCAAAGGTTTGTGCAAATTTTTGAAAACACGAAAAATCCTGCCCCATCCCATGAAAGGCGAGCAGGATTTTATCGGATTTTCCTATTTTTTGGTAATGTAAGTTCATGAGTGGCTATCGGCAATCAGCTTATGGCAAAAATAATACTAAATTTATTTTGTTAAAAGCTGACAGCCGAAAGCCGACAGCCAATAGCCCTAATATCAATGTCCTTTTCCTCCGCTTTTTACCACTTCCTTATCAAAGTCAATGCCTTGTTTGCGCAAAACCCCTTGTACGATAATTCCAAAAACGAAAAGATAAGCGAAACAGGCAGCTGCTAACAAATACGATTGCTGAATGCCGTATGAATCTGATAATTTGCCTTGAACCACTGGAATAATGGAACCACCCAAAATCATCATAATCAAAAATGCGGCTCCTTGATTGGTAAATTTACCCAATCCTGCCGTTCCCAAAGAGAAAATACTTGGCCATAAAACCGAACAAAATAATCCACCCGAAATCAAACAAAATAGCGCCACTTTACCCGCAGCCAATACGCCAATGATGGTCATAATTGCTCCCAAAGCCGTAAAAATCAACAACAGACGAACAGGTTTTTCTTTACTTGCATAATACGCTAAAATCATAACCACGATACAGCCTGCGTAAGGTAATAAATCCCAAACGTAGCCACTATACAATGAATTAACGATTAAAATAATCGCAAAAGCCACGAATGGAATTACGGTGATTAAAATCTTTTTAAGCGACGCTGATGGATTGAAATTACTAATTGAAGCCGTCCAACGACCAATCATCATACTACCCCAAAAAAGCGAGATATATTTTGAAATTTCGGAAGAATCCAATTTTTCAGTTTGTTTCAAATATTCACCCAAATTTGAACCAATGGTTACTTCCACGCCCACGTACACAAAGATGGCAGTCATTCCCAAAATAGCTTGTGGATAACTCAATACTGATTTTGCATTTTCGATAGCACCAGATTTGGTTACTACCGAAAAAATCAAATAGCCGACCATCAAAATAACCATTAAAATAAAGGTAAAAATAATCGCAATTTCAATTGAAAAAGCGATGGCAACGCCCACACAAAGTACTAAAAAGGCTAGCGGTAAACCAATCACCACATTGCTTACTTGGACATCTTCATCGTTTTTAATTCTTGGTAATTTAGAACGCCAAAAGTATAAAGCCATTAAAGCGAAAAGTACTCCCAAACATAAATAGGGTATTTTTACATCCTCAATCGAAGCATTGGCAGCAGCATCTTTAGAAATGGAACCGAAAATAGCAAACGACACCAAAGCTGGTCCGATGGTTCCTCCTAAATTATTTACCGCACCTCCTAAATTGATGCGTTGAGCACCCGTTTCGGCAGGCCCGAGGGCAATCATAAAGGGCTGAGTAGCCGTTTGTTGTAACGAAAATCCGAGACCGACAATAAATAAACCCCCTAATAATAAAGGATAGGAAGCCGTTTGAGCGGCAGGATAAAATAATAAAGTTCCAACGGCTGAAATTATTAAACCGATGACAATGCCGTTTTTATACCCAATTTTATTGAGAATATCGCCTCCCATTAGTCTTGAAAAAGCCAAATAAAGGATTGAACCAATGAAATAAGCGGCATAAAAAGCAAAATCAACTAATTGTGCTTGGGTTTGGGTAAGGACAAATTTGTCTTTAAATAGTGGAATCAAAATCCCGTTGGATGCCGCCACAAAACTCCAAAAAAACCAAACGGTCATGAGGGTATAAAGGGCGGATTGATTACTTTTAGTTGATTCTTGTGTCATGAAAAATATAATTTTAGGGGTTTGCTAAATAATTAAGTTTCAAATCTAACATTTTTCAAGGCAAAAATTGTGCATTTCTTCGATTTGTTATTTACCGTCCAGAATAGTTAATCGGTAATTAATTGCTTGAATATCAGTCAATTAATTGAATATCAAGTAGTTAATTGTGGTAAAAAAATAGAATTTATGGGTAAAAAATCAGTAAAAAATTCTTTAAATAATTATTATAACTCATAACAAATAACGAGCAACTAAAATATGCCCTTAGAACAAACATTTCGCTGGTTCGGCACCAAAGATCCCGTTCCATTATCTCATATTCGTCAAGCGGGAGCGACGGGAATCGTTACGGCACTTCATCACTTGCCCAATGGTGTTATTTGGACAATAGATGAAATTCAAAAACGTAAACTTGAAATTGAAGCCGCTGGATTAAAATTCTCCGTGGTCGAAAGTGTACCCGTACACGAAGACATAAAAAAACGGTCGTGGAATTACCGTCAATTTATTGAGAATTATAAAACCTCTTTGTTGAATTTAGGGAAAGCGGGCATTGATACCGTTTGCTATAATTTTATGCCCGTTTTGGACTGGACTCGTACCGATTTAGATTTTCTATTGCCCGATGGTTCAACGGCTTTGCGTTTTGATGCGACTGAATTTGCGGCCTTTGAAATTCATATTTTGAAAAGACCAAATGCGGAGGAAAATTACACAGAATTGCAATTATCGAAAGCAAAAGACTGGTTCGGAAAGGCCTCAGAAACCGCTAAAAATAAATTAATTCGTAATATTATTGCGGGTTTGCCAGGCAGCGAAGAAAGTTTCACGGTAGAAGAATTTGCGACCGTTTTGCGAGGTTATGAAGGCGTAGGAGATACAGAATTGCGTAATAATCTCTACGATTTTCTCCGTGAAATTACGCCCGTTGCCGAAGAAGCGGGTATTAATTTGGCTATTCATCCCGACGACCCACCGTATCCAATCTTGGGTTTACCTCGGGTGGTTAGTACAGAATCCGATGCCCTACAGATTCTGCAAGCCTACGAAAGTCCGAATAATGGACTGTGTTTTTGTACGGGCAGTTATGGTGTTCGTCCTGATAATGATTTGGTTGGTATGGTAGAACGCATGGGCGACCGCATCAATTTTATCCATTTAAGAGCCACCAGACGAGATGCCGAAGGAAATTTTCACGAAGCCGACCATTTAGACGGCGATGTGGACATGTACGGCGTGATGAAAGCGTTGGTGTTGGAACAAAAAAGTAGAGTTGATTCAGGCAGAAAAGATTATCGTTTACCTTTCCGACCCGACCATGGACACCGAATGTTGGACGATTTGAATCCCGAGAAAAGAACAAATCCCGGCTACACTGCCATTGGTCGTTTGCGTGGTTTGGCAGAATTGCGAGGTTTGGAACTGGGAATTTTAAGAAGTTTGAAGTGATAGCAAATTGTGACTAATTTGTCGAAAAATATAAACCCTTGCAAGCGTTTAAATGCTTGCAAGGGTTATTGGACATATAAGCTATCAAAATTAAAACGGATAGCCCACCGCAATATTCAAGACCAAATTTTCACTTCGCCAATTGGCATCTTTTAGGTTGAAATACTTTAAAACCCAACGATCATCTTCGGGTCGATAAGGCTTCCTCACAGGCGTTGCCAAATCAAAACGAAGTACTAAATAACTGAAATCTAAACGTAAACCAATACCCGTTCCAATGGCAATTTGTTTATAAAAATCTGACCCAAAAACACCTTCTGGCCCGTACGCATCCGCATCTTTTTGCATCCAAACATTTCCTGCATCAATAAAAAATGCCCCGTTGATGTATTTATTGAATTTTGCCCGTAATTCAGTATTTAACTCCAATTTTATATCTCCCGTTTGACTTCCCAAAAATACATTGCTAATTGCGCCAGTTGAACGATAAGCCCCCGGCCCAATGCTTCTGGCTACAAAAGCTCTAATACTATTATTACCACCCGCTGAATATTGTTTGGTGAAAGGAAGTGAAATAGAATTTCCATACGGCAAACCATAGCCAAGCACAAAACGAGTGGCAATTTTCAAGGTTTTAGTCACCGCATAACTATATCGAACATCCGCATCCAAACGAGCATATTGTGAAATTGGAATGCGAAATAAAGTCTCAGGTATATTATTTTGTGAACCAATTTTAGACAATAAACTGGCCAAATTACCTGCCACTTCTATTCCACCCGAAAAAGTAAATAGTTGTTTGGAATTAATTCTCGAAGTCGGAGTGTAATTGATAGTATACCCTGAACTCATAATGAGTCTATCACTCAATATTTGGTCGAAAGCGGCGGGATTATCACTTCTAAAAATATCCTCTGTGAATGCCTCTGAAACGTTGGCTTTTACTAAATTGATTGAAATAGGCGTAAATGAGTGTTCTAAAGTATTATTTTGTTTCCAAGCATAGCCCATCGTTGCTTTCAAAGAAGTCAAATCGTATAAACCACCTCTATTCAAAACTTCATAACCAGCGCCAACATTTGTTTTGGGTAAAGCCTGATTTCTGGCAGGGTTTGTCTTAACAAAGGGAATTACAAATCTTGGAATGGTGAGTACACTTTCAATGGAATATTTATTGGAATTAATCGCTCCAAGCGTTACACTTGCCCCGCCAACTTGAAAATCTAAACCCGCAGTAGCCGTAATTTTCAAGGATTCAGCCCCGCCAAATGTATTTTTATTAAGCCAAGAAATGCTCAAATTTGTTCCCGTGAAATTATTAGATTTTGTACTTGCATTGACATCAAATAAAATAGATTTTGCTTTCAATGGCGTTAAATAATAATAAACATCCAACAAGGCAGAATCTGACCGTGGCACTAAATTAAAAGTGTTTTTTACAAATTTAAAGTTGCCATTTAAGTTAATTAACCTCGAAAGCGAAATATCCTGAACGTTACTACTGTATCTACCACCCCTTCTGAAACCGATTGCTTGGGAAAAAATTTTGGGTTTGAATGAATCCGTTCTATCATTCACTTTTATGCCTTCAAAAACCTCTTCTTTGCCCTTGTCATTTAAAGTATCGCCCAACATAATTTCGCCATAATCGGCCAGTACATGAACATCCCGGATGTAATAAACTTTTCGATTCACTTGCGAAGTAGAAGGCTTAATTTTTAAGGTTAAATTTACTTTATGATTTCCAATCGAAGAATCCGCTTCAATGACAATAAAATTGGGTTGAAAATAGTAATAACCTCGACGCTTCAAGATGTTATCAATCCTTGCTCGTTCGCCCGAAATAAGCTCAAAACGATAAGGAGAACCCGTTT
>JBBAKZ010000167.1:0-6883 GCA_040403275.1 Arcicella sp.
TGATTAATTTTTTAATGGTTTATTGCTAACTAATTTCCAAAAAAACTAAAATCATGGGGAATTTACTTTATATCATCGCAGTTATCCTAATCATATTCTGGGCAGTTGGTTTCATCGGTTACAGTGCCGGCGGTATTATTCATATTCTGTTAGTAATCGCATTAATTGCAATCGTTTTAAGAATCATTCAAGGCAGAAGACCTTTATAGAATATATTATTATTATTAACAAAAGCATTGTCTAAAAATAGGCAATGCTTTTTGCGTTTTAAAGATTTAGGGTTGAATAACCATAAAATGTATTGATATTGTATTGAAACTAATAAAATCTAAAATGGATAAAGATATAAGCAACTTATTGCAGTCGGAGGCGGACCAAGTTAAAAAACTTAGGTCAATCGTTGAAGCTACTATTGAGGATGAAAAACTAATTATTGAAAACCTCCAGAATCCACCCAAAGATTTGTTAACTCGTGGACAGGAAATTTCAGATAAAGTAGCCCGTTTCGGTGGAAGCTGGGCATTTATCATCACATTTTTCATTATTCTCATCATCTGGATTATATATAATACAAATGCTCCGAAGCAAGGAGAGTTTGATCCCTACCCTTTTATATTAATGAATTTAATTCTCTCGTGTATTGCCGCCTTGCAAGCCCCAATCATCATGATGAGCCAAAATAGACAAGAAGAAAAAGACCGTAAAAGGAGTGAAAATGATTATCTGATAAATCTGAAAGCTGAATTAGAAGTAAGAGGATTGCACCAGAAAGTAGATTTACTATTGCAAGAACAAATAAAAACACTCTTTGAAAGTCAAGCAAAACAGTTGGAAATTTTGAAAGCGATTCAGCGGAAATTAGAAGAAAAATCTAAAAAATAACCTTACGCTATTTCACTTCTAAAAGGATTAAATAAGTCCCTATAACTTCCCGAAAGTTTAACCCACGATAGCGTTAGCTCGGGAAGTTCATTCAGCAAACAATTTTCTACTTAAAAAATAGTCATCCCTAAATTAACGGGGTATTCATCATTTAGAAAAAATTAGACCATCTACTATTTTATTTTCTTGAATCTTTCGCTACGTGAATTATTCTTCCAATTAATCCAAAACAGGCAATTCCTCCAAAGATGAGAATGATAAATGTTTTCTCATCAATTCCCGTCGAAAATAAGGTTAGAATTCCCCAAATCAATAAAGAAGCGAGCAAAATTCCCGCAATACCTAAAAGCGCATAAGCAATATTTTTCATGTTCTGTCAATTTTATTAGTTCATAGCTATTTAACCATTTTTCTCAGCAATGTTCTCGAATTTTGGTTAATTTTAAATCATTAATTTCATCACAAAAGATTTACTATGAAAAACTTATCCCTCACAATTGGCGTTGCTTTACTATTATCATCCTGCCAAAAAGAACAAAAAACAGTCCTTATGAATCCAGACGTAATTAAAGCCCCAACAGTGGCTATCAAACCGCACCCGATGAGCCTCCACGGAGACACTCGAGAAGATAATTATTATTGGTTAAATGACCCAAAAAATCCAGCGGTCATTAAATATCTCAACGAAGAAAATGCTTACACTGATACCGTAATGGCTCCTACAAAAGCATTGCAAGAAAAACTTTTCAACGAAATGAAAGGGCGTGTCAAAGAGCAAGATGAGTCCGTACCCGTAAAAGATGGCAATTATTACTACTATTCAAAATACGTAGAAGGCGGAGAATACCCGGTATATTGTCGTAAAAAAAGCTCTTTGGAAGGAAAAGAAGAAATTCTTTTAGATGGAAATGCGATGGGAAAAGGCAAAACCTATTTCAACATTGGAGGTTATGAAATTGCTGATAATGAGCAAATTATGGCTTTTGGGGTAGATACGGTCAGCCGGAGAAATTATACCCTCAAATTCAAAGATTTGAAAACGGGTAAATTATTAAAAGACCAAATAAAAAATACCGAAGGTGGCTCGTATGCGTGGGCAACCGACAACAAGACGATTTTTTACATGGTCCGTGACCCGCAGACCTTGCTTGCCTCAAAAGCCTATCGCCACGTTTTGGGAACTGACCCCAAAACGGACGTTTTGGTTTTCACAGAAAAAGACCCACAATTCTATACGGGAATTGGGAGAACAAAATCAAAAAAATACATCATTTCAGTTTCTGACCACAACGGGATTTCTTCGGAATATCGTTTATTAGACGCTTCAAATCCTACGGGAGAATTTAAAACCTTTTTTCCAAGAAAACACGGTTTACAGTATTATATCGAACATTTTGGCAGTAAATTTTATATCAGAACCAATGCCGATGGCGCTTCAAATTTCAAATTAATGGAAGTAGAAGAAGGTAAAACAAGCGATATGAAACAATGGAAAGAGGTTATTCCGCACCGTGCCGATACGTATTTGGATGGCATTGAAGTTTTCAAAAATCATTTAGTTTTGCAAGAAAGAAGTAAGGCACTTCTGCATCTGAGAATCATTAATCAGACCGATAAAAAAGAGCATTACGTAAAATTTGACGAAGCCGCTTACGATGCTGGCGTGGGTGCCAATCCTGATTTTGAAACCAATACCCTTCGTTTTTATTATACATCTATGACTACCCCATACTCAACTTTCGATTATAATATGGATACGAAAGCGGAGAAATTGATGAAAGAGCAGGAAGTTTTAGGCGAATTTGACAAAGAAAATTACGTAACTGAACGCCTTTTTGCCACCGCCCGTGACGGTGTAAAAGTACCCATATCAATTGTTTACAAAAAAGGGTTCAAAAAAGATGGCTCGCAACCACTTTTGCAATACGCTTACGGATCGTATGGTTATTCGACAGACCCTTATTTTTCGGCAGCTCGTTTGAGTTTGCTGAATCGTGGTTTTGCTTTTGCCATTGCTCATATCCGTGGAGGGCAAGAAATGGGTCGTCAGTGGTATGAAGATGGAAAATTGTTGAAAAAGATGAATACGTTTAATGATTTTATTGACGTTTCGGAATTTTTAATCAATGAAAAATGGACTTCAAAAGATAAATTATTTGCCAATGGAGGTTCTGCGGGCGGTTTATTGATGGGAGCTATAACAAATATGCGGCCAGATTTATACAAAGGAATTTTGGCCGGTGTACCTTTCGTGGATGTAGTGACAACGATGTTGGACGAAACAATTCCTTTAACCACCGGCGAATGGGAAGAATGGGGAAATCCGAAAGATAAAATTTATTACGACTACATGAAATCGTATTCTCCGATTGATAATGTGGTGGCAAAAAATTATCCTAATATGCTGATAACGACGGGTTTACACGATTCTCAAGTGCAATATTTTGAGCCGGCAAAATGGGTTGCAAAACTAAGAGCCTTAAAAACAAACAACAATCTCCTCCTTTTTCATTGCGATATGGAAGCAGGACACGGCGGTGCCTCGGGCCGTTTTAAGCGTTTTCACGAAGTGGCAAGGGAATATGCGTTTATGTTAAATTTGGTTGGGGTTGCGGAGTAATTAAATTTATTCTTTATTTACCAATTGTTTTGTTGCATAACAAAACAATTGGTATTTTTGCTTATTCAAATAACTACCATAAAATGAGACAAAATAAAATATTTGATTACTCAATACCTTACTGAAACATCAATGAGTAAGTTAAAAATTCAAAATTATGCTTCACTTGATTTATTAACAGACGAAATTGTAAATGAAGAGTTAGAAATTCAAAATGAATTGAATGATAGAGTAGATAAGTTACGAGATATTTTGAAAAAATTATAAAACAGAATGAATAAGTATATGAAAAATTTAAAGAAAATTATAAAAAATCTAAACGAAGCAATAACACTTGAAGAAGTGGACAAAGCCAGTAAAGAAGCCAGTGAATTTTATCAATTATTGACCGACTCGGAAGAAAAAGATTTATTAAAAAAGGCAATTATGGCCGGTTTTGAAAAATCTAAAAAGAAAGTTGAGAAACTTAACCAAGAGTATGATAATATTATGGCTCAATTTGTAGAGTCAAAACAAATTTCTATTACCGTGGATAACACAGAATATTCTTTAAATGATTGGGTTACAATTCAAAATTATTGTAAAATGTTCGATATTGAGAGTACAAGCGTGGTGACAAATTGGATAAAAAGAGGTAAAATTCCGAGTGAAAATATCTTAGATTTAAAAGAATTGAATAATATTAGGTTAGTGAGAGCAGTTTCTTATAGAGCATAAATATGATAGATATCAAAAATAAAACCGTTTGGATCACAGGCGCTTCATCTGGTATTGGTGAAGCAATGGCCTATCAATTTGCCAAAGAAGGGGCAAGATTAGTGCTTTCGGCAAGACGTGAAAATGAATTACAGCGAGTTGCCCAAGCCACGGGTTTATCCGAAAGTGACCTGTTAGTTTTACCGATGGATATGCTTGAATTTGATAAATTTCCTGCAAAAGTTCAGACCGTTTTAGATTATTTCGGACAAATAGATTTCATTGTTCAAAACGCTGGGGTTTCGCAACGTTCCTATGTAAAAGACACGCAATTTAAGGTTTATCGTGATTTGATGGAATTGGATTTTTTTAGTGTTGTTGCTTTTACACAAGCCTTATTACCGCATTTAATCGAACGAAAAGCGGGGCATTTTGTGGTTATTAGTAGCATTGCGGGCAAAATTGGGGTTCCTTTGCGTGGCGGTTACGGAGCCGCCAAACACGCTATTATCGCTTTTTTTGATTCTTTACGAGCCGAAATTTGGGAAGATAATATTAATGTAACCACGATTTGTCCGGGGTATATCAAAACCCAAATATCCTTCAATGCCTTAAATTCGTCGGGGACTAAACACGGCAAAATGGACGATAATCAAGCCAATGGAATGACCGCAGAAGCATTTGCAAAAAAAGCCGTAAAGGCCATTGCAGCCAATAAAAAAGAGGCTTATATTGGCGGTGCGTATGAAGTTTTTGGGGTATATTTAAAGCGTTTTTTGCCTTCATTGGTTTATAAGATGGTGAGAAAGAAATAGTATTAATTAAGAATTATGAAAAAAGAAGAAAAAAACAGCACTGGACACATCATTCAAAGTTTAATTGTAAACCTATTAATCGCCTGCTCAAAAGGCGTTGCCGCATTTATGACGGGTTCGGGAGCGATGCTTGCCGAAACAATTCACTCATTTTCCGACTGTGCCAATCAAGCTTTATTGCTCCTTGGCGTGAAACAAGCGCAACGTACTCCCAACAAAAAACATCCTTTGGGTTACGGTAGAGCCGTTTATTTTTGGTCATTCATGGTTGCCATGTTGCTATTTTCAGTCGGAGGAATGTTCTCTATCTACGAAGGAATCCATAAATATAATAATCCAGAACCCGTTGACCATATTGAATGGGGTATCGGAATATTGTTGTTTTCATTAGCTTTGGAGGGCTACGCCACTTACTCAAATTTGGTAGAATTAAATATCAGAAGAGGCTCCACTGGTTTATGGCAATACCTAAAAAGTACCAAGGATAGTGATTTAATCGTGATTTTTGGCGAAAATTCAGCCGCAGTTTTTGGATTAATTTTAGCCATTGCTGCTTTACTTGCCTCTTATTACACAGGCGATGGTCATTATGACGGTTTGGGTTCATTTGCCATTGGTGTCGTGTTGATTTTAGTGGCCATATTTTTGTCCATAAAAGTAAAATCGTTACTGATTGGTGAAAGTGCCGACCCAGTGATTAACAATTTAGTCCAAAAACAAGCGGATAAAAACCCTGAAATTTTAGAATTAATTAATTGTATCACGATTCAACAAGGTCCTGGCGAAGTGTTAATGTGCTTGAAAATAAAATGTAAACACGACCTTTCAGCCTTACAACTCAGCAAATTAATTAACAAATTTGAAGCGGAAATCAGAGAATTTACGCCCGAAGTAAAATGGATTTATATAGAACCAGATTTGCAAGAGTGGAAATAATAGTAACACAGACTTCAATTTGTTGTTATTCGTAAAAGACTAAAGTCTGTGCCACAAAAACAATTATGAAAACAAGAATCTTCTGGCTCAATGATAATCTCGCAATCATGTCCCGACCTTTGGGCGGTGATGATTTAGCGGAAGAAATAGAGAACTGGAAAAAATTAAAAATTGATGCCGTCATTAGCTTTTTAACCGACGAAGAAAATGAAGAATTAGACTTGGAATACGAGCGAATAGATTGCCGAAGATCAGGTTTTGACTTCATAAAATTTCCCATCGAAGATCATTATGTGCCCGATAGTTACCTGAAAACCAAAGATTTAGTAAAAAATATTATTGGTAAAATCAATGAAAATAAAAAAATACTCATGCACTCAAGAGGAGGAATTGGGCGAGTATCCATTATTTCAGCAAGCGTATTTTCAACCTTATATGGACTATCAGTAAAGCAGTCTTTCGAAAATATTTCCTCGATTAGAGGACTTCGTGTACCCAATTCGGATGAGCAAGTTTTATGGACGGAAGAATTTATGGAAAGGTGTAAATTCTAAGTATCTGCTTTTTTCAAAAAAATAACCCCAAAGTCAGTATGGTTAGGTATTGAGACTTTGGGGCTTTATAAATTTAAAGTATTACAATAAATTAGCCGTCAAGGTAATATCAGCTTTTAGCAATTTTGATACCGGACAAACTTCCTTTGCTTTGGTCGCAGTTGCTTGAAATTGCTCATTCGTAATGTTTGGAATCGTTGCGGTTAACTCCAATTGAATGGCTGTAATCGTTCCGTCTTCAAAAGTAACTTTTGCATTTGTATCAATATTATCCGCTGTAAAACCTGCCTCATTCAACAAAAAGCTGAATTGCATGGAGAAACAACCCGCATGAGCCGCTCCAATCAATTCTTCTGGATTTGTACCAACGCAATCGGCAA
>JBBAKZ010000168.1:0-6881 GCA_040403275.1 Arcicella sp.
AAGTGAGGCATTGGCAATTTCCATCCCCGTCAAATCAAGCACCATTGTTTGATAATTCAACAACATTTCCAATCGACCTTGGGCAATTTCGGCTTGATAGGGCGTGTAGGCAGTGTACCAAGCTGGATTTTCGAGAATATTTCTAAGAATTACCGCTGGCGTATGGGTATCATAATAACCCATGCCAATGTGTGATTTGTAGGTTTCGTTCATCTCGGCCATTTTCTTGAAATCTTTTAGAAATTGCGCTTCAGATTTTGCTGCTGGCAAGTTCAAAGATTTCGGTAAATGAATAGATTTCGGAATGGTTTGATTGATGAGTGTTTTAATAGAATCAACCCCGATGGTTTCGAGCATTACCTGACGGTCGGCTACATTTGAATTGTTGTGGCGATTCTCAAATTTTTCTTGATACTGAAAGTTTATCTTCATTTTGGGAGAAAGAATGGTCTTTATTTAATAAAATCTTAATACAAATTTACGGAGAAATAATTGGTAAATTAAAAGATTAACTGGACGTTAAATAAAAATGTTCGAGAAGTGAAAAGAAGATTTTAGTGTGCTAAATTATCTTGAAATTATGCAAAATTAATGAACATTAAAAAGGCCCAAGCTATTCACCCAATGAATAGCCTGAGCCTGTATACTCGTGAAATTAGCTACTATTTTATTCTTTCATAAATCAAGTAAGTACCACCATCATACCATTCTGAATTAGGTTTCTTGAAAATCCCTAACTGTAAAATAGTCTTGCCACTATCAGAAAGAATCTTATAACCTTCTGCCATCCTCAAGTATTCGAAGTAATTTCCTTCACACTGCATCATCTCGGAAGTTCCAGCCTTTTTTGTGCTACCTAATTCCTTTATTTTGAATGTTCCATCAGCTTTTGCCTCATAATTTCCTAGATAATCGTTAACCACCGACTGCCCGCTAAAATTTGAGCCGTTCGATTGATTGTCCGTAATTTCTAGCGTAATATCAGATCCTGAAGTATTGACAATACAGGGTCTGGAGATGACATCTCCCTGAAAAATGCCCGTTAGTCTCCATTTACCGACCACAGCGTTTGAATTAGAAATAGAAGGTTGAGTAAAATCTTCTTTTTGGCACGAAAAAGAAGACAGCAGTATAAAACTTGATGCAATAAAAATGAGTGTTTTCATAATGATTTGTTTTAACAAATTTATTTTTAAATGATGTTGTTTTTTGAAAGACATCAAGAACAAAAAAAAGGTTGGAACGAGGTGTATATTTTCGGTTAAAAAATTATAATCCGTAATTTAAAACTTTAACTTCATGGTCAATCCTAATTTTTCCTTACTCAGATACCTGACAAGTTATTTCACCGTGCCCACGCATGGCATTAAAACCGCCATTACCAAGATTTTCTTCCATTCCAGATTTAGTCGCTCGCCTCTTGCGAGTCACGAGTATTAAAAGGCTTCCAGCCTAAGTCAAAATCAGTAAACACAAATATACCAAAACCCATTCAGTAGATCGCCTCTGGCGAGTGAGAGCTAACAAAAGGCTTCCAGCCAAAGTTAAAGTCAATAAATACAACTACACCAAAACCCATTCAGTCGCCTGTCTCTGGTAAGTAACAAGATTGTGGCACATTGGCTTTTCTTAGTGCTGATATTTTTTGTAGATTTTATGGTTGCTTAGGCGAGAAGAGTTCTAATACTCATCACTCGCCAGAGAGGAGCGAATGTGGGGAAGTGAAAAGAAGATTTTTATGTGCTAAATTATCTTGAAAGTATGCAATTATTTACCAATTTAAATGCCAAATAACAATAATTCTTTCGCTTGGGGAGATAAAGAAACTATCTTTTCGAATTGCAATCCAATCTTTTTGATTAAGGCAATGGATGCTTCATTTTCTGGATCAACAATGGCCACTATTCGCTTGATTTTTAGGTCATTAAAGGCGTAATTCAAGGTGGCAGAAGCGGCCTCATACCCGTAGCCTTTACCCATAAATTGTTGGAAAAAGGCAAAACCAATGTCAATATCATCCAAACCTTCCCGCTTCACCATCCCACAAATGCCAATACATTCTTGGCTTTCTTTTATTACCACCACATAAAAACCAAAACCATATTCATGGTAACTTCTGATGTTTCCATTGAGCAAATATTGTTCAGCCTCTTCAAGTGTTCTCACATTTCTATCGCCAATAAAACGCAGCCACGTAGGCGTATTCAGCATTTCAAGCATAAAAGCAGCATCGTCAAGGGTGAATTTTCGGAGGATTAATCTTTTTGTTTCTATTACTATTTCCATGATTGGTAGGCAATAGGATTTAGTTGTTGGGGATTGGTAAAAAATTGACTTAAAGTATTTTCCATCCAGTCGCTTGCCTCTGGCGAGTGACTGTGAGCAAATACAAGGAGTCATTAAAATTTAGTGATGGTTTTATTTTTTTGAACGGTTTAACAAAATCTTTTTTAGTCGCTTGCCTATGGCGAGTGACGGTTATTATAAGGCTTCTAGTCGAAACATTTCTCAACAGACATCCATTAACAAAGGTGAATGAGGACAAGCACTACAATACGTATAATATGCAGAGTCTGTGACGATGCCTACTACTTCTGGGTTCATGCGGATGTAACGAGATTTTTGCTTCATAATCTCTGAATTATATATTTCAATGGGATAACTGGTTTTTTGCCAAAACATATACTGTGCATTTTGAGCGAAACGCTTTGAAAAAAATTGAAACATATACATTAACCATTCCTGTCTACTTTCTTGAGGATTTTCCTGAATAAGTCTTAATATTTCTTTGGCTGTAAAACTCTTAAATTCCCTCAATAACTCGCTCAATAAGCCTTCTTTTCGGCGACAGATAAGATGTATGTGACTCGGCATTATGACATATTCAAATATCTCCAAGCCCTTTTTTTCTTGGCAAAATTTCAAATTTTTAATTAGGTCATCTACATAAGCTTTCCGTGTGAATATATCAATCCAACCAACAACAGTTAAGGTGATAAAATAGGTAGATTGTGGGACATTGGCTTTTCTAAGTTCTGACATTTTTTGTAGAGTTTATGGTTGTTAATTAGGCTGGAAGCCTTTTAATAGTCGTCACTCGCCAGAGGCAAGCGACTGTGGGGAGCTGTCTCATTTTTGTATAGATCAATATTTTGTTTAAACCAATTCCTGAATTTTTGAACTTGGTTTTTTTCAAGTTCCTCGCCCCCTTGTTCATTCGCTCTAACTTTAATTTCAGAGGGAATTTCAAAATTTTTAAATCCAGAAGCAAGTCTTTCGCAATTAGGGTTTTCGTGATAAGATGGAGGCTGTTCACTCTCATAAACAAGTCTTAAAGTATCAACATTAATGACAGGTTTGTAAACTTCAATTGCAAATTTTTCTGGGTCTTTCAAAAGTGATTGCATAAGTAACAAATATTTTACTTCTGATTTTCCCAAAAAGTAAATTGGTTTTTTATATACTTCTCCATCTATCTCTCCAATTTTAGAAAGGTCAATTTTTCTAAGAATTCTATTTGCGTTTGATTTTGTTATGAATGCCATTGTGTCGTTTTAAAATTATTGCCAACTATTACATATAAATATATACGCAAAAAACTGCGTTAAGTCACAAAATCCTCATTTAATCGCTAGCCTCCCCCAGTCGCTCGCCTCTGGCGAGTGACGACTATTAAAAGGCTTCCAGCCAAAACAAAAATCAATACACACTTCTACACCAAAATCTCCCGCAGCCGCTCTCATTCAGTCGCTCGCCTCTGGCGAGTGACAACCATTAAAAGGCTTCCAGCCTAAGTCAAAATCAATAAACACAACTACACCAAAACCTCCTTCCCAACCATTAAAATTTCCTCCACAAATTCCCTTGAATTACTTAATCTTGGTACTTTGTGTTGTCCGCCCAATTTCCCCCGATTTCGCATCCAAGTATAGAAAGTTTCGGGAGGAACCACGTTGATTTTGGGTGCTTTCAACACCATATCTTTATACCGCTTGGCATCGTAATCTGAATTAATTTCTCGGAGCGTTTCATCCAAAATTTTATCAAAAACTTCTTGATTGTCAGGATTTTGCGAAAATTCTATTATCCATTCATGACAACCTTGTTGGCGGTCATTGATGTACACAGGTCCAGCGGTATAGTCGGTCAAGATTGCCCCCGTAGCCTCACAAGCACGGGTGATGGCAAGCTCGGCATTTTCGATGATGAGTTCTTCGCCAAAAGCATTGATAAAATGTTTTGTCCGTCCCGAAATCTTGATTCTGTACGGATATTTTGTCGTAAATTTTACGGTATCGCCAATTTTATAACGCCACAATCCCGCATTCGTAGAAATCAGAATAGCGTAATTTTTATGTAATTCTACTTCGTCCAAAGTCAAAGTTTTAGGATTTTCATTCTCAATTTCTTCCATTGGAATGAATTCGTAGAAAATACCGTAATCCAACATCAAAAGCATTTCGTCAGGGCGAGCAAAATCATCTTGAACCCCAAAAAATCCTTCGGAAGCATTATAAATTTCGAGATAACTGACTGAATTTGAAGGAAAAACACTTTTATGAAACATCTCACGGTAAGGTTGAAACGCCACCGCTCCGTGAATAAAAAATTCAAAATTTGGCCAAACTTCAAGAATATTATCCTTGCCCGTAATTTCCAAAACTTTGTCAATCAAAACCAGAGTCCAAGTCGGTACGCCCAAAATACTCGTTACATTTTCTTGGGAAGTAATTTCCGCCATTTTCTGGATTTTCTCTTCCCACACATCCATTAAAGCCACATCCAACGATGGCGTGCGGATTAATTGCGCCCAAATTGGCAAATTTTTCATCACCACCGCCGACACATCTCCCATTAAACTTCTGGTATTTAACTGGTTAGATTGCAAACTTCCCCCAATCGAAAGTCCTTTTCCGGCAAAAACTTCGGTATCGGGTTTATTTTCGACCAAGAGCGTCATCATGTCTTTTCCGCCCATAAAATGGCATTCTTCTAGTGATTCTTTGGAAACTGGAATAAACTTAGACCGGGCATTTGTTGTACCAGAAGATTTAGAAAAAAACTGAATTTCGGAGGGCCAAAGGACGTTTTGTTCGCCCCGCATCATGCGCTCAATATAGGGAAAAAGGCTTTCGTAATTGGAGATAGGGACCCGTTCTTGGAAATCTTTAATAGAACTAATGGACTGATAATCAAAACGTTTACCCCATTCGGTATGTTTGGCAGATTGAATTAAATTCCAAAACATTTGCTCCTGCGTTTCCATGGGTCGTTCCATGAACGACTGGATTCGGGGCAAGCGTCTTTTCATCAGCCAAGCAATTGTTTCATTGAGGATATCCATGTGGGTTTCGAATGAATAATGAACTATTAAAAATTAATATGTTGTATTTAGCGTCTCTTGATATTAGCTCCAATTTTCAACTATTATCTATTCTCTATTAACTGTACACTAAATACAAACATACAAGAATTTCTTGAATGTAGCAACTACAAACAGGCGTCATTCTTACGAAAACACCCCAACGCATTGCCTTAAATTCCTTATCTTTGCAATCCTAAATTAAAAAACCAATGATTTCAAAAACATACGCTCCACAAGACATTGAAGCCAAATGGTATCAATATTGGCTTGAAAATAAACACTTTGCGTCTAAACCGAACCCTGACAAGGAACCTTACTCAATCGTCATTCCTCCGCCAAACGTTACGGGTGTGCTTCACATGGGCCACATGTTGAACAATACCATCCAAGACGTACTGATTCGTAAGGCTCGTATGGAAGGAAAAGAGGCTTGTTGGGTGCCTGGAACTGATCATGCGTCGATTGCAACGGAAGCAAAAGTGGTGGCGATGTTGAAAGAAAGAGGGATTGAAAAAAAGGATATTTCTCGTGAAGAATTCTTGAAATATGCCCACGAATGGAAAGATAAATACGGTGGAATTATCCTCGACCAATTAAAGAAATTAGGTGCTTCGTGCGATTGGGACAGAACTCGTTTCACGATGGAACCCTCTTTGTATGAGGCTGTTATCGATACTTTTGTTCGCCTTTACAACAAAAAACAGATTTATCGTGGCGTGAGAATGGTTAACTGGGACCCACTCGGAAAAACGGCTCTTTCGGATGAAGAAGTTATCGAAAAGGAAATTATGGCGAAACTTTACTATCTACAATATCCAATTGTGGGTACCGAAGGTGAATTTTTGACCATTGCCACGACTCGCCCCGAAACGATTATGGCCGATGCTGCTATTTGTGTGAATCCAAACGATGAACGTTACACGGCTTTTCACGGAAAAACAGTCATGATTCCATTATTAAATCGTGAAATTCCCGTAATTACCGATGAATATGTAACGATGGATTTTGGCACGGGTTGTTTAAAAGTAACACCCGCCCACGATTTGAACGATTACGAGTTAGGTATCAAACATAAATTGCCCGTTATTGATATTTTGGACTATGGCGGTTTCTTGAATGAAAAAGCCGTTCTTTATGTAGGTCAAGACCGTTTTGCGGCTCGTAGAAATGTCGTAAAAGATTTGGAAGAAGGAGGATATTTGGTAAAAATGGAGGAATACAAATCTATCGTAAAAACCTCGGAGCGTACGGGTGCGGTTATCGAACCGAAATTGTCCTTGCAGTGGTTTTTGAAGATGGAGGAACTTTCAAAACCTGCTTTCGAACACGTAATGAATGATGACATAAAATTGTATCCTTCAAAATTCAAGAATACCTATCGCTCTTGGATGGAAAATGTGCACGATTGGTGTATCAGTCGCCAATTGTGGTGGGGACAGCAAATTCCAGCGTTTTACTTACAAGACGGAACGATTATCGTGGCAAAAACGAAGCGTGAAGCCTTGCATAAAGCCCA
>JBBAKZ010000169.1:0-5193 GCA_040403275.1 Arcicella sp.
AATTGTGCATCGGAGCGGTGAAAAGATGCTCAGTATAATCGTTATCTTTTGTAGCAACTGCACGAGAACCGACTCCTCCCCTATTTTGGGCTTTGTATTCTCCGATTGGTGTACGTTTAATGTAACCTTGGTTTGAAACAGTAATCAACATTTCCTCATCCGCAATCATATCTTCAACCGAGAATTCATCATCAGTCATATTGATTTGCGTGCGGCGAGCATCTCCGTAACGTTCTCTGATATCAATGCATTCATCTTTAATGATTTGCAATTGGCGTTCTGGTTTTGCCAAAATATCTTCTAAATCATTAATTATCCGTTTGATTTCTTCGTATTCAGCCACGATTTTATCACGCTCCATACCCGTCAAACGCTGTAAACGCATTTCGAGTATGGCCTTTGCTTGAATTTCAGAAAGCCCAAAATTCGCAATCAAGCCAGCCTGAGCAGTATTTGGGTCACGAGATTCACGGATAAGTTTGATAACCGCATCCAAATTATCAAGTGCAATGATGAAACCTTCTAAGATATGTATTCTTTTTTGGGCTTCACGCAAATCATATTGCGTACGTCTTATAATTACTTCATTGCGGTGTTCAACAAAGTGGTGAATCAAATCTTTCAAGTTCAAGGTATAAGGGCGACCTTTTACAAGGGCAACGTTATTCACTGAGAATGAGGATTGAAGCGCTGATTGTTTGTAAAGATTATTCAAAATTACGTTTGGAACGGCATCACGTTTTAAGTCAAAAACGATACGCATTCCTTGACGGTCTGATTCGTCACGAATTTCTGAAATCCCTTCTATTTTCTTATCATTTACCAAATCAGCACACTGTTTTATCAAGGATGCTTTATTGACCATGTAAGGAATTTCGGAGATAATAATCTGGTCTTTACCCGTTTTAGAAGTTTCAAACGTGGCATTTCCCCGTACAACAATACGTCCACGGCCCGTTTCAAAAGCATTTTTTACGCCTGAAACCCCATAAATCGTACCGCCCGTTGGAAAATCTGGCGCTTTGATATATTGCATTAATCCTTCAATCGTAATATCACGATCTTCGATGTAAGCAATAATTCCTGAAACAACTTCCGTCAAATTGTGTGGAGCCATATTGGTGGCCATCCCAACGGCAATACCCGATGTTCCATTCAATAAAAGATTGGGAATTTTTGCGGGAAGAACGGTTGGTTCCATCAAGGAATCATCGAAGTTGGGTCTGAAATCAACGGTTTCTTTTCCTAAATCTCCCAATAATTCTTCGGCAATTCTTTTCAAACGTGCTTCTGTATAACGCATAGCGGCCGGTGAATCACCATCAACCGAACCAAAGTTGCCTTGTCCATCCACCAGTGGGTAACGCAAAGACCAGGGTTGGGCCATACGCACCATGGCATCATATACGGATGTATCTCCGTGCGGGTGAAACTTACCCAAAACCTCTCCAACAATACGAGCAGATTTTTTATAGGATTTGTTATAATTTACGCCCAATTCATCCATACCAAAAAGTACTCGACGGTGAACGGGTTTGAGTCCATCACGGACATCTGGCAAAGCACGGGAAACAATAACGGACATTGAATAATCAATGTAAGCTCCCCGCATTTCGTCTTCAATGTTAATGGGGATAATGTTACTAGTTTGTTCTGACATAGTTTTTTTGAATGTGAGTGGTAGATTAGTGGAAATTGTTAAGCTTTTTCCGCTACTCGATGCCTTTTGAATTCAAGTAAAGATTTTAATAAACAATTAATACCAAAACAATACTGAATATTATGCTTATTATACAAATTTCGTGAAATTTGAGGTGTTTTGCAAATATTGAAGGCAATAGATACGATGGTGAATGAGTTTTCGGTAAATTTGTTATTCCGTATTGTCTGAGTACCTCTGTCTGAATTTAGATTTGTTAGATTTAGGGATTTTTGGAGTTTTCTCCCAAAATCTATTTTAATTAATCCGATGAATCTTGTCAATCAAAATTCAGACACATTAACTTTGAAACAACCAAAACTTATGAAATTTTTAAAAAACTTTTTCATCCTATTTTTCCTTTTAGCGAATACATTTTCTAGTTGTCAACCTTCTGAAAAAACGGCTTTAAATCAAGAAAAAGGAGCATTCCAAGCCCAAAATAAAGATAATTCTACGGAAAATCGTCATAAAAAGCATCGGAAAAGACACAAAAGGGACAAATATGAAATCGAAAATTCAAAATATGCCTCTGAGAATCGCACAGACGCAAATAAATCGGATGTTAGCACGGGAAATGTACCTGAAAAGGCTTTAAAGGTTTTGAAATATGTCCTTGAGTATGGCGTGGCGAAAAGTGGATACGTAGGTGGAAGAAGATTTGGTAATTTTGAGGGCTTACTTCCCAAAAAAGATGCCTCGGGAAAAAGAATTGAATATCAAGAATGGGACGTTAATCCAAAAGTACAAGGCAAAAATCGAGGAACGGAGAGATTAGTTACGGGGTCGGACGGAAAGGGATATTATACGAGTGATCATTATGGGAGTTTTGTTTTAGTGGAGTGAGATTCTTGTATTACAAAAATAGTTGTCGATTTAGACTTAAATTAGTAGGTTTAAAAAAAATCTGTCTGGATTTTCAACAATACAAAAAAAACGACAAGTATATTACAACAAAAACTTGGTAAAGTGCCAAAAAATACGAAAAGTACAGCAAAACTTTCGTGTATTATATAGTTATCGGCAAGCATAGCGGACACACCAAACTTGACAGAGAGAAACTAAAATCTTAATAAAATTTTTCAGTTTTTGCTTTATAATTCTCGATTATCATTTTGATAAAAGAATTTTTATCGCTTTTCATTATCGCTATTTCTGGACTATCTCTCATTATTTTATTAAGTTCTCTTACATTTTCATCACTCCAAATAGACAATTCAACAATTATAGGAGTTAAAGCCAAACCCTTTTCAGTCAATAGATACAGATTAGTTTTTTTATTACCAGGAAGCTGTTTTTTTATAATAATTCCTAATTCTTCCAAACATTTAAGTTTAGAAGAAAGAATATTTGTAGCAATTGCCTCATCACTTTCAATAAAATCTTTAAATGTCATACTATCTTCTATCAACATTTGTTTGATGATAACCAAAATCCATTTATCACCCAAAATATCAATGGCAGAAGTTATAGGACATTTACATCTAAATTTATATTCCATTTTAACTAATTGTTAATTTTACTTGCATTTTGCAATTTATTTTTATTTTTTACTTGCATATTAAAAGTAACTTATTAATTTTGCTTGCGATACAAAAGTAATAATTTAAATTTAAAAAAATGGACAATCAAGAAAAAAGCACTGAAAGTGCACAGATTACAAAACCAGCCTACATTATGGTTCAAATGAAAGTTGATAGCCTTGAAGAGCTTAATCAACGCTATGCACAATTTGCAATTCCAATTTTAATGAAACACGGAGGGCAAATGATAGCAGGAACACCAGCTCCAAATGTAAAAGAAGGAGAATGGGACGGAAATTGGGCAGCAGTACTTCAATTCCCAAGTATGGAAGCAGCCGAAGGATGGTACAACTCGGAGGAGTATCAACCATATAAAAATCTTCGTATTAACGAACTTCAATCAGAAGCCGGTAGAGTGGTAATTATACCAGGAATGTAGGCTTAAACCAAATTTGACAATCCAAACTAGGTAAAAACTGGGTTTGGGTTGTTATATTAAATCAATTAATTTTCAAAAAATGAATAAAGTATTAGTAACAGGAATATCAGGTTTTGTAGGACAACATTGTGCAGTTGAATTATTAAAAAAAGGCTATGCTGTTAGAGGTTCGGTTAGGAGTTTATCTAAAACAGAGGAAGTGATTAACGGCATAAAAAAAGAAATTGACCCAAAAGGGAATTTAGAATTTTGTGAACTTGACCTTATGAAAGATGAAGGTTGGGACAAAGCAATGGAGGGTTGTGATTTTGTTCTGCATATTGCTTCGCCATTTGTAGTAAAAGTACCAAAAGACGAAAACGAAATAATCAAACCTGCTGTTGAAGGCACATTACGAGCCTTGAAATCTGCAAAAAAAGCAGGAGTAAAAAGACTTGTGCTTACTTCTACAACTGTGGCTATGAGTGGAGGGAAAAATGGCTTGATAAAATTAAATCAAGAAAGTTGGACAGACCTAAATGCAAAAAATTTAACCGCATACTTTAAAAGCAAAACACTTGCTGAACAAAGTGCTTGGGAATTTATAAAAAATCAAACAGGCGAAAATAAATTAGAATTAGTTGTAGTAAGCCCTGGACCAATTTATGGACCAACATTGACAGGTAATTTGGCTACGGAAGCGATGGATTTCTTTAAAAAATTAATTACAGGACAAGTACCAATGTTGCCAAAAGCGTATTCGGTAATGTCTGACGTAAGAGATGTAGCAACTATTCACGTTTCAGCATTAGAAAATGAAAAGGCAAATGGAAAGCGTTTTATTGTAACATCTGAAAAGCCTTATGCTATTCAAGAAATTGCTAAAATTTTAAAAGCAAATCGTTATGATAAAGTTAGCACCAGACTTGCACCAACATTTTTATTGAAATTTATGGCAAATTTTAATGACGAAATGAAGGGAATGCTACCATTTATAGGGAACACAATAGAAGCTGACATAAGCAACACGAAGAACACATTTAATTGGACGCCTATCAACTTTGAGAAAACGGTTCTTGACACAGCAAAATCCGTTGAAAAAGCAATTAAGAAATAAAAGAAAAGACCAAAACAAAATGCCAGCCGCTAACAGGGGTTTTGCGAAAAAGCGGGTTCAGTGCTAAATTGAACATTCGGAATTCTAATGAACATTTGTGCTAAAACGAACATTTGTGCTTCTATTTCCTTGGTTGGTACAACCACTTCGCCCCGTGGCTCGGTGTCCTCTCAACACAACTTGCGATAGCAAAATCCCGAACTTCAATATTCATATTTAGTTAATAATAAAATACTTGCATTGCTATCGCAAGTTATCTGGTGAGGACACCAAAAAAGGCGAAAATTGAGCTTCGGGTGCGGGCGGACGTTCTTCAAATTCCCCCACTTCGCCAAGCCCCAAAAAATTAGTTACCGATTTTAGAACGAAACCACAATCAATACGTAATATCAAAAATCACTAAAATATGCAAAGGAGAAAATTTATAAAAGATTCA
>JBBAKZ010000169.1:5203-6326 GCA_040403275.1 Arcicella sp.
AGGACTACCGTTATTTTTTTTGACCCCGCCACTTTTGGCAAATTGTAACAAAGAATATGAAAACATAAATCCAGATGGCAAAACCGTAGTAATAATTGGTGGCGGAATTTCAGGACTTGCTGCGGCCAAGAAATTAAAAGGAAAGGGTTTTAATGTTCTTGTTTTAGAATCACAAGAGAAAGTAGGCGGACGAATACGAACTGATAGAAGTTTAGGCGTTGCTTTTGACGAAGGTGCAAGTTGGATACACGGGCCAAGTGGAAATCCAATAACACGTTTGGCTGCTCAATCGGGTGCGAATACGTTTTTGACCTCTGACGATAACGTTGAAGTTTTTGATACAAACGGAAATGCCTATGCTGACAACATTTTAACGAATGCTGAAAACCAATTTGAAACTGCCTTGAAAACCGTTAGAAAAGAAGGAACGCAAACACAAAGTTTTCAAACAGTTTTCAACTCAATTTATCCCAAAAAAGCCAATGACAGACTTTGGCAATATATGCTTTCTGCTTATTTAGAATTTGATATTGGTGGTGATATTTCAAAAATTTCATCAAAATTCTTTGATGATGATGAAGAATTTGATGGAGAAGATGTAATTATTACTAATGGTTATGATAAGGTGACAGACTTTTTAGCCCGAGATTTGGACATTCGGTTGAACACAAGCGTTACGGCCATTAATTACTCAAATGCGAAAGTAAACATTACCGCAAATGGAAATAATATAGAAGCCGATTATGTGGTCGTTACGGTTCCCTTGGGTGTACTGAAAAATAATGTAATTACTTTTACACCAGCCCTACCAAGGAATAAAATTAATGCGATTAACAATACCAATATTGGGAACGTGAACAAATTTTTGTTGGTATGGAAAAAACCTTTTTGGGACACCGATCTACAATATATCGGTTACACCCCCGACACCAAAGGCAAATTTAACTACTTTCTAAATATCAAAAAATTTACACCTTCCAATGGTTTAATGACTTTTGCTTTTGGCGACTATGCAACCATTACAGAAAGTATGACTGACAATCAAATAATCAAGGAAATAATGTTGAATTTAAAAAGTATTTATGGCAACAACATTCCAAATCCTACTAATTTTTTAAGGACA
>JBBAKZ010000169.1:6336-6860 GCA_040403275.1 Arcicella sp.
ACCCAACAAATGGTTCTACTTCGGCAGACTTTGACACACTTGCAAATGAAATCAATAATAAAGTTTTCTTTGCGGGGGAACATACGGAAAGAGAATATCGTGGTACCGTTCACGGAGCATATTTAAGTGGAGTAAGAGAGGCCGATAAAATAATTGATTTGTGACAGAAAGAAGTAAAACAACATACAATTTTAAATTAGACATCCTGAATTCTAATAATTATAGGTACTGAAATGACCATTTGTACTTCTGATTTCGCCTGTTAGTCAAGCCCCAAAAGGTTAATGGTAATTATTTTAAACCCTCAATAAAAATTGATTTAAGATAATATTTGTGTGGAATTTCTACCAATGAAGTAGTACAAAATTCAAGGTTTGTACTACTTTTGTTTTTAAAATAATCGACAAATGGCAAATTACACAATTCTAAATACCATCTCCGAAAAACATGCTACCGAAAAAACATTGGTAGTCATCATTGACGGAGAACAGACTGATACCTTAGAAAAATTCTATGCGTCTATT
>JBBAKZ010000170.1:0-6825 GCA_040403275.1 Arcicella sp.
AAAAAGTGAAATCGTACCTTGTCCGCCTGCTTTGTTGATTGATGCCTTGGATTGTGCGGAATATAACAAAAATGAAAACAATTGTAACGAGACTTCATTTAACAATAAATTAACTTGGTCGACTCCAGACAAAAATATTGCGGGTGCACCATGTGAGAAGGAAATTGTGAAATACAGCATTTTCTATTCACCAAAACAAGACGGTGAATTTACGAAAATTGGTGAAGTAACCTCACCAAAACCACCTTTAACCACATTTACGCATACGAAAAATGATTCTTACATTGGTTGTTATTACGTAACAGCGACCAATCGATTCGGAACCGAAAGTGCAAGAAGTAACGTGGTTTGTAAGGATAATTGTACCAGTTTTGCTTTGCCAAATATTTTTACACCCAACGGTGACGGCAAAAACGATATTTTCCAAGCGATGAAATGTCCACGATTTGTGCAGACGGTTGCCATTACAGTTTATAATCGTGCAGGACAAAAAGTATTTGAATATACGGGACCAAAATTAGAATGGAGTGGAAATGATAATGTTGGAAATCAATTACCCGCAGGTTCATATTTCTATAATTGCGAAGTAAAATTCTTGACCTTAGACCCCAATAGTGCACCCTTAAATTTGAAAGGTTGGGTTGAAATGGTCAGATAAATCTCCCCAACATATTAACTAAAAATCCCTGATAATCAGTTGATTATCAGGGATTTTTTTGGTTTATTTAAAATCAAACTATCATTCCTTGGTAGAGAATATTCGATAAAAAATTACCAAGAAAAAGCAAATGTCTTCTGAACTAAAACATTGAAAGCCGTGAAAATTTACATTTTCACGGCTTTCAATGTTTTGTAATAATCTAACACTAAACTAGAGAATCAGCAATTTGCTTAAATTCTTCTACGTCAATCGTTTTAGTTTCAATTTTCATATGGGCGACAATCGTATCTGAAATTTTAGCGCTGAAAACTTCATCAAACATTTTTCTGAAATTATCTTGCTTATTTTTATCGGTTAAATATCCAGTAGCAATACGGTCAATCATTTCGTCCATTTCGTCACCAGCACCACCGCCCATCATACCGAATTGTCCACGAATCATCTCTTTAGTTTTTGCTAAAACTTCTTCGTATTCAACTTTTATATCATTTTTGGTAGCAATTTCATTTTTGATTAATGTCCAACGCAAATCTTTCTTCACGTTTTCAAAATCTGATTCAATTTGCTCAGGAGTAAATTTTCCTTGATTAATTTCTACCAACCAATCCTTCAAGAATTGTTCTGGCAATTCAATCGAAACGTTTTCCAACAATGCTTTTTCAGCATCAATTTTCAATAAATACTCTGATTCACGTTTGTAGTTTGATTTAATAATTTCAGAAACCTCCGCACGGAATTCTTCTTCCGAAGAAACCTTCCCTTCGCCCAAAATCTTATCAAAAAATGTTTGATTCATTTCCGCAACACCAGTGCGAGTAATATCTTCAATTACGAAAGAAACTTCGCCTACTAAACCAGTTTTATTCCCAGTTGCCAATTCAATAGATTTTTCATCTACGAAAGTAGCTTGTAAATCAAATGTCAAAGTTGAATCTATGGTAGCACCAATGAAGGCAGTTTTTGCTTCCTCTTTAATGGCTTTCATCGGAATGGCAGATTTCTCAGACCATTCTCCTTGCGTAAAAGTTCCGAAAACCATATCGCCACCTTCAACAGAATCTGCATGAATTTGTTCGCCACCATTTTTCATGATGTTTTCCAAAGTATCATTCAATTCTTTCTCTCCCGCTTGAATATCGTAGGTTTTCACGGCTGGAATTTTATCAAAATCTACCGTAAATTCACCTGCCAAGCCAAGATTATAAGCAAAATCAAAATCTTTTTGGTTATCCCAATCGATAATATCTTGTTCGTCTTTGGCAGGCATTGGGTCACCAACAATACTTAAACTATTTTCACGAATATATTCTTGAACAGCTTTCCCTAACATTTGGTTGATTTCTTCAATCAAAATAGACTTACCAAACATTTTTTGAACTAATTGCATGGGCACCATACCAGGACGAAAACCTTTGATATTAGCCCGTTTACGATAGTCTTTTAGGTTTTTATCAACTTGGGGTTTATAATCTGCTTCTGCGATTGAAACGACCAAACGAGCGTTTACGGTGGTACTTTTTTCGAGAGAAATGTTCATCTGTTCTATTTCTTATGTTGAAATTCTATTTTAATTAAAAAGCCCTCAAAACCTAGCAGGTTAAAAGGGCTTTTTTTCAGGTCATTTATCTAACTAATTACTAAAACTTGTAACCGATTATTGATAATTGAAAAGTACGGGCGAAGGGACTCGAACCCCCATGCCTCACGGCGCCAGATCCTAAGTCTGGTACGTCTACCAATTTCGCCACGCCCGTATGTGTAAAGGAATTGTCCCTTTTGGGAGTGCAAAATTAGGAATACCTTTTTTTAATTGCAAACAGAATGAGAAAAAGTTTTCATTAATTTTCTTATCTCATTACCATCAACGCTTTTACCAACGGTTCTGCGCCAGTATCTACCTTCACAAAATACTTTCCAGAAGCCATACCACTGACATTTATGCGTACTTGTGTGCGTGAAAGTCGAGTGGGATTCGTATCAAAATTTCGTCCGTACGCATCCGTAACAACTAATTGACTATTACTTCTGGCCAAAGCATCCGATTCAATAATAGTTTCGGTTTGGGCTGGATTTGGAAAAATATTCAGATCTGCGAATGGTACTTCATTTTCATTACCCAACACTTTGGCTGCCTTGAATATTGGCGATGCGTCAAATGTTTTATCTAATAATATACTTTTTACAGATGCGGCACTCGCTCCCATCCAATCTTGAAGAATGGCCGCATACACTTGTCTAAAATCAGTTTGCAATTTAATGTTACTGTTATCCAAATCTTTCAAATTTGGGTTTTTTCCAATTATTTGGGTTTTCACCGCATTACCAAACACAAATAAAGGCGATGCCCAACCGTGGTCAGTTCCTTTACTGCCATTTGAAATGGCTCGTCGTCCAAATTCTGAGAAAGTCATCCCAACTACTTTATCTTGCGTACCTTGTGCCTTCAAATCATCCATAAAGGCCGTGATTCCTTCCGAAACTCTCTGCATCAATACAGCGTGATTTCCTGTGGAGTTATCGGTAGCACTCACTTGATCGGCGTGCGTATCAAATCCACCCAAGGTTACGTAATAAATCTTCGTCTGTAAACCTCCATGAATCAATCTTGCAACGATTTTTAATTGGTCTGCCAATGAATTATTAGCAGGGTATGTTACCTTATTCACTCCTTTCCCCGCCGCTGCTTTCAGTTGTCCTGCATAAGCAAAAGAAGAGGTTTGTTGTTGGCGAACGAAGGCGGTATATTTCCCTCCTGCAGTATTTGGCAATGGACTAGGACTAATATTTGGTTTGTCGCCTACAATTCTGGCAAATGTATCCGGGTCTTGAATTGCAATGGCAGAAGTAATAGAAGAAGTATTAAAAACAGTTGCCGAAATAGATGAAATCTGAATAGCCAAAGGGTCTGGATTAGCTGTACTCGGATAGCTATCTGGGAAACCTGGATAGCGGTCATTTACGTATCTACCCAACCAACCTGAAGTTGAAAGTTTATCAGAGTCAACCGCTGTAAACCAAATATCGCTGGCTCTAAAGTGTGAAAAACTTGGATTTGGATACCCCGCTGAATGCACAATTGACAGTTTCCCTTCGTTATACAGTCTTTGCAAACCTGTCATGGAAGGGTGCAAACCTGTTTGGTTGGTATCTTTTAATTTCAGAATTTTACTTTGGTCGATGGCAATATTTCCCCTAAAACTTGCCGACGAATAAGTATCGTACTGGTCGAGCGGAATAACCATATTTAATCCGTCATTTCCCCCTGAAAGTTGAATGACAACCAAAATATTATCGTTGGCATCGGCAACTTCCAACATTGCCTTCATAAAAGGCGTGGTTGCTTGCGTATGAGCTTTCGCTCCAAAACCATCAAGAATTAAAGGCAAAAAGAACGATGCTGAAGTGTATTGGATAAAATCTCTACGTTTCATATTTTTGTTGGTTCACGGTGAACGGTAAAAGAGATATACAGTCCCACAAAATTGAAAATAATTAAATAAAACCTAAAATATATTAGTGACTCGTTCACCGTTTCCCGTGAACCACTTTCTAAAATTACGCCATCTGGTATTCGGCCAACCTTAAAATATAAGTCATTAAACGATCTAAGCGTGTTTTGGCAGCACTTTTCTTCATCGCATCATTGGGTGCTTTGGTGTAATCGTTCCAGATTGTCGTCCATTCATAATAAGGTGAACCGGCCATTAATGGTTGTTCAACCAAATACTTAATTTGGTCATCGGTTAATGGAAAAGCCATCAAAGAATCTGTTAATTCCCTCATCATTTTGTAAGGATCGGTAGGATCAGAAGTCAACAAAGGGAGCGAAAGTGCATTAATATCCAAAGCTGTTGCTGTAGTACCTTTTACAGCATAATCCGTCCATGCACCCCGCAAAGCAAGGGTTGTGGAATTTATCCAAATCTCATAAAAATCTGTATCATAATATGGTCGCCAGCCAAAAACCGAAGGTTGGTCAATGATGTCCATTTGCTGCTCACGAATACGACCATAGAAATACGTCGTTGCTGCATCGTATTGCGTTCTTGCCTTCACAGCGTCAGGAACTTGATAATTGAAGTTACGTAGGGTTCCTACTACCAAATCTAAAGGTGATTTTATCTGTGAACCATACAAGGTTTCATCAAAAAAATGTTGGCTTTTGAAAAAGACGTTCAATACAGGTTTTAGCTCATAATCTTTTCTAAAAATAGCCGCTAATGGTTCAATAAAATCTTTTTCAACCTGGGCAGAAATATCAGCCTGTATAAAAAAACGATAAAACTTTCTGACGATAAAACGAGCCGTTTCTGGCTGAGCCAAAATCATATCTACTAAATCTTTCAACTCATCATCTCCCGCAGTAGCTCCAGCACGACCTTTGATAACCTTTTTTTGAAATGAATCAGAAAAAATCTTGTCGGAAGTATCATGTTGAGTTGACCGAAATTCGAAACCTGCCATTGCTACGGTTGTACTTCTATAATTCAATGAACGCCAACCCGTTAGCACTCGAGCTGCTGCTTTCACATCATCTTCGGTATAATTTCCACGCCCAATGGTAAATAACTCCATCAATTCACGGCCATAATTTTCATTAGGTTTACCAACCACATTTGCCCCTCCACTAAGATATACTAACATGGCAGGGTCTTTTGTAATTTCGATAACAAAATTTTTAAAATTACCCAAGGCAAATTTTCGTAATAATTGATTTTGTAGATAAAGAAAACGCACATCAGGTACGTCTGTGGAAGTGGAAACGAAATGATTTTGCCAAAATAAAGTCATTTTTTCAAGAATAGAAACGGGTTGATTTGCCATCAAGCCTATCCACCAATATTTTAACCTTGCTCGCCTCACACCATCAAAATTATTGCGTTCAGTATCATTCGTTCCTGTGCCGCCCCAAACCAAATCATGGGAAGTTTTTTGATTTTCGTCTGTAGGATCGGGTGGAATGGGTTGCGAAGCAAATAATTGTTGAACAACAACGTCAACTTTTTTTCCAGTAAATGATTTAATTTGGGCTTGGGTTGCTCCGAAGGCAGTTCGCCTCAGTAAATGTGAAACTTGTCGAGCCGTAAGATTTTGCGGATAAGCGTCAATCAATGCCATAGTTTTTCGGAAGTTTTTAAGAGTTTTTGGTTAGACAAAAATAGTGTTGCATTAGTTTAACATAAATATAATAATATTTTCAACTCCTTCATTTTTAATACGATAAGGATGAATAATTGGAATTAAAAGCAGTTAAAACGATGACAGCATTATTACTTTTAGCAATTCCGTTCTAATAAGAAAATCCGAGTCAAACATTTTCACTGTGCTTAAATATCTACCTATTCAAAATTCGCTTTATATCATTTGCCTGCACCAGATATTCTTTAAATTTCTCATAATTATCAGAAATCATCAAACCCTTAAATTTAAGCAGTGTAGTAATATATTCATCCAACACATCAATGATATTTTCTTGGTTTTGTTGAAAAATAGGAATCCAAGTTTCAGGATTAGATTTTGCTAAACGAACTGTTGACTCAAAACCTGTGCTTGCCAAATTGAAAATACTTTCTTCATCCTTTTCCTTCGCCAAAACCGTTGAAGCCAAAGCAAAAGAACAAATATGAGAAATATGAGAAATATACGCTGTATGAATATCGTGCGAAGAAGATTCTAAATAAGTAATTCGCATCTTCAAACCTTCTTCGTACATTTTTTTAACCAGTACTACAAACTCAGGTTTAGAATCCTCGATATCGCAAAGAACACAATTTTTACCATCAAAAAGATGTTTTGTGGCGGCTTCTGGCCCCGAGAATTCGGTTCCCGCCATTGGGTGAGTTGCCACAAAATTTTGACGTTTTGGGTGGTTTTTTACGGAATCGATTACTGGTTTTTTGGTTGAACCAACTTCTATAACGATTTGATTTTCAGTAACTAAATCTAAAATATCGGGCAGAATAGAAGTTAATGTATTCACGGGAGTGGCTACAATAATAATATCAGACTGAGCAACGGCTTCATTCAAGAAAGCCACTGAATCAACCAGCCCTAATTGAAGTGCTTTTTCGGTGTGCAAGGAATTATTATCAACCCCAATAATAGTATCAGCAAAGTGGTTTTCTTTTAAACTCAAGGCCATCGAGCCACCAATCAGCCCAAGC
>JBBAKZ010000171.1:0-3781 GCA_040403275.1 Arcicella sp.
GACTAACCAACCTATCAAATTGAGTGGCGGCAAAATCATCATCAATTACTTGTATTTTTCCTTGTTTTAACCATTTGCCAAAAACGGTTTTTGGTTCAATCGTAAGGCAATAAGCAGAGATATGATTGGTGTTCAATGCCGTGGCTTTCTGTAAATCCAATTCAAAAATTGCATGACTTTCAGCAGGAATTGCGTAGATTAAATCAATCGTAAGATTCTGAATACCAATATCTTGGGATAATTTAACGCAAGTTTCTCCTTCTTGACTGGTATGAATTCTATGGAGACTTTTTAGATGCGGTTCGTGAAAAGATTGTATGCCAATACTCAAACGGTTGATATGGTACTTTTTGAATAATAACAGTTTTTCCTTCGTCAAATCATCGGGATTGGCTTCGAGCGTTATTTCAGCATTTGGTTTGATGTTGAAATACTTAGCAATAGTCTCAAAAATCTGAATAAAATCTGCCTCTTCCAACAATGAAGGCGTGCCACCACCGAAGTAAATGGTTTCTAAATTTTTGTCTTGAAGATAATCTTTTTGTAAGAAAATTTCATGGCAAATTGCCTGCACAATTTCACTTTTAGCCTTTAAAGAAGTGCTAAAATGAAAGTCGCAATAATGACAAGCCTGTTGGCAAAAGGGTATGTGGAGGTATAGGTGCATTATTCAGGAAGGAACGTCAAATAACTTAAATCATCTTCCCTAAACATCTCATTGGCAAGGTCTTGGAGTTGTGGGGCAGTCACGGCTTTTATCTGTAGGAAAAGATCTTCTAAACCGTCAATTCTGTTCATATCCAACAAACTTTTTGCCATCATCAACATAAAACTCATATTGCCTTCTTCCGACATGGCCATTTGCCCCATCAATTGGTCTTTGGTATTTTGAAGCTGTGTTTTTGTTAAGGAAACTTCTCTGAACTTTCGCAATTCATTCAAAATCAATGAATTAACTTTGTTTAATCGCTTTACTTCGGTCGCATAACTGATTCCCCAAAAACCCGTGTCAATAAAAGGCGTATAACCCGCATCAATGGAATAAACCAAGCCGTTTCGTTCTCTGACGGCTAAATTTAAACGAGAATTCATGCCAAAGCCGCCCAATAAATTTACCAACATAAAAAATGGCAAACGGTTTTTGTCCGTCAGTGAATAAGCCGTGCGGCCAATGGCAACGTGTGCTTGAGAAATGGGTTTGGTGACGCTTAGATTTTGAGGAACATAAAAATTGGGTACCACTCTCACTAAATTAGAACTTTTTCCGGGAATATCTTTGAAAAATTTTTCGGCAAATTGTACTACTTTTTTGAAAGGAATATTGCCAATGGAAGAAAAGATAACTCGTTCTGTATCAAGATTTTCTGAAATAAAATTCAGTAAATCTTGTCTTGTGAAATTCGACACGCTTTCTTGATTTCCTAAAGTGTTTTTCCCTAATTGATGATCGGCAAAAATTATCTCATCAAAATCATCTTGAATAGCATCTTCGGGCGAATCATAATACATTGCCATTTCTTCCAAAATTACGCCACGCTCCCGTTCAACTTGCTTTTCGGGGAAGGTTGAACGGAAAGTTATATCCGCCAAAAGTTCCAAGGCACGCTCGTAATGGGGGGTGAGCACGGAAGCATGAAAACAGATTTTTTCTTTGGTTGTATAAGCGTTCAATTCACCGCCGACAATCTCTAAACGGTTGATAATCTGTAAAGAAGAGCGTTTTTGTGTACCCTTAAAAGCCATGTGTTCCCAAAAATGAGCCAGCCCTTGTTGGTGTGGTTTCTCGTCCCGACTTCCCATATCAAGCATAATCCCGATGTGTGAAATAGCCGTATGTGTAACTTGCCGATGTACGACTCGAATGCCGTTGGGCAAGGTATGTTGATTGATTGATTCCATTAAAAAAATTAAGACGATTTCAAAATCGTAGAAAATTACTACAAATTTAACTAATTTTATAGCTGAATGATTCAAATGCGTGTGAAAATGAAAATAGGTTTCGATGCCAAACGGGCATTTCACAATAATACAGGTTTAGGAAATTATAGTCGTTTCGTGATGGAAGGGTTATTGAAATATTTTCCACAAAACGAATATTTTGCGTATAGCCCCCCCCGGCCCCAAAAGGGGAGCTTTCACTCCGAATTATTGCGGATTATCAAAACTCCTCCTTTGGGGGTTTGGGGGCTTTGGCGAAGTTGGTTCATTAAGAATGATTTACAACGTGATAGAATCCAAATATTTCACGGATTAAGTAACGAATTACCTTTTGGGAAAATGCCTTCGGGTATCAAAACAGTCGTAACAATTCATGATTTAATCTTTGAAAGATACCCAAAACTTTATCCTTTTTTCGATACGTTAATCTACAAAATTAAATTCCGAAAAGCCTGTAAAAATGCGGATGCTATTGTGGCAGTGAGCGAACAAACGAAAAGAGATATTATTGATTTTTACGGAATTAGTCCAGCAAAAATCCACGTGATTTATCAAGATTGTGACGAGGCTTTTCAAGAAAAATTGAAGGGAGAAGTGCTCGAAAAAGTAAAAGAAAAATACCAAATCAAGAAAAAATATATCCTATCGGTTGGGACAATTATTGAGCGAAAAAATCAGGCAATGTTAGTGGCGGCTTTTCATAAATTGAACCTTAGTAACTTCGAATTAATTTTAGTTGGTGGTCATTCAACCTACCAAGACCAGATTGAAAAATATATCGAAGAAAATCGTATTCAGCACGTTAAGGTTTTGAATAATATGCCTTTTCAAGATTTGCCCGCTATTTATCAAGGCGCAGAATTGTTTGTTTATCCTTCCTTTTTTGAAGGTTTTGGCATTCCCATTGTGGAAGCTTTACATTCGGGCGTGCCCGTGGTTGCAGCAACGGGTTCATGCTTGGAAGAGGCTGGGGGAGAAGGAGCTTTGTACGCTAATCCATCAGATATCAATGATTTAGCGGATAAAATTTTGCAAGTATTGGTTAATAAAAATTTTAAAAATCAATTAATTGAAGCCGGACAAAAACACATAAAACAGTTTTCTGCTGAACGAGTTGCGGGAAAGCTAAATGAACTTTATCATCATTTGTAGGAAAGCTTTTCAACTGAGACGGACAGTCCTGTCAACAGTCAAAAAAATAGCAGGGTAAAACCTGTCTAACCAAAACTCCATGGAATTATTACAAAAAAATATCATCGATTATTCCGAAAAACATACTTAGCCCGAAGATGATTTATTAGCACGTCTCAACCGTGAAACGTACGCTAAAATAATGTACGCCAGAATGTTATCTGGTCATTTGCAAGGGCGAGTTTTGGCCATGTTCTCGCAAATGATGCGTCCTAAGTATATTCTCGAAATCGGAACTTATACGGGTTATTCGGCGCTTTGTTTGGCCGAAGGTTTGACTGAAAACGGTAAAATTATTACCATCGATGTAAACGAGGAATTGGAATCTTTCACTCGAAGTTTTTTTAATGAATCTAAATATTCAGAGAAAATTGACTATCGAATTGGTGATGCGGGCGAGATTATTCCAAAACTTATTGAAACGTTTGATATTGTCTTTATTGATGCCGATAAGATGAATTATCAAAAATACTATGATTTAGTTTTTAATAAGGTAAGAAAAGGAGGGTATATTATTTCGGATAATGTGCTTTGGAGTGGCAAAGTTGCTGACGTTCAAGAAGGGAAAAAGATTGATAAAGACACGCAGAATCTTATGAATTTTAATGAAATGTGCCACAATGACCCAAGAACAGAAAATATTTTGATGCCA
>JBBAKZ010000171.1:3791-6789 GCA_040403275.1 Arcicella sp.
TACTTTGATATGCTAATCAGAAATTTTCGTTTAATCCAAAAGAAAAGCCTTTTGAACCGCCTTGCCCGATTCCGTAATCAATTGTTAAATTAGTATTGGCGAATTTGTTTACTTTTATGCGTAACCCCGCCCCGTAAGCAATATTTATTTTCTCAAATTTATTCGTAATTGGTTCCGAAAAAGAGGCAATATTTGAAAAGATGACGCCACCCAAGAAACGTTTTTTTGTTAAATTAAAACGGTATTCTGCTTCGAAATACAAAGCATCTGTTCCTCTAAATCTGCCTTCAACGTATCCTCTACCCGTAGAATTGTTTACGTCCCAACCCGTACTTGGCAAGTCAAAATAGGGGGGAGTACCGCCCAATGTAAACACGTTGTAAGTCCAAAAAGCTAAAACGTTGCCTGATTTTCTGGAAAGTGGAAGGTAATATCTTAAATCAATGGTGGCAGATTGCCAGTCGCTATCACTGCCCAAAACTTTCAAATTTGCCCTTAACTGCACATTGGCATAGGCTCCTTCCGCTGGATTATTACTATTTAAACGGCTATCATACTGAAAATTAGCGGTGAGTCCCGAAGATTTTGAAGAGTCCCCATAGCCATATCTTTGCAAATCAGTTTCTTTAATTTCGGGATTATTGGTTTGGGAAATATTTTTATGCAGATCTAAGTTAAAGCCCAAACCAACGAAGGTATTTTTCCCGACTTCCCGCATAACCACTTCATAAATCCGAATCAGCGTGTAATCAACATTGTTTAAGTCCTCTAAATTGGTTTTACTGCCTAATCCGTAGGTAAAATTGGGGTATTTGTAATATCGAAAGTCGCTCAAAAGGTTATATTTTTCATTATTCAACCAAATATTTGATTGAAGCGTATTGAGGAATTGCTTGTTTTGAGTGTACATATTCAACATCGAAATTGTCGAAATCTTTGCACCATTACCTCGATGAGTATAAAAAGAAAGACTATTGACAACTCCCAACAAAAATCCTGACACTAAAGAATAACCTGGATAAGCGACAGGTGTATAAAAGGGACCAAGTGATTTTTTCTTAGTTGAATCTTCTGTAGCAATAGATTTTTTACTGGAATCGCTTTCTGCAATTTCTTTCTTGGTAAAAATCGTCCTGATAAAATCCTTCATATCCCTTTGTTGTGATTCATCATTGACTACACTCGTGGAATCTACTTTAGGGTCTTGCCCAAAAATCAAGGAATTTTTTATGAAAAAAAGAACGATTAAAAAGGGCAAGATAAGTTTTAAATACAATTTATTAGCGTGTTTTGATTGATGAAACTACATCATTCAAAATTGTAAAAATAGTATGCCACAACAAAAAATATAGACCACGGATGGGACATCAGTTAAATGCCGTACAATCCGTGGTCTAATTTTATTTGAATTTATTTACGCTACAATTCCGCCATTCCAAATATTTTTGTCGGGCTGAATAAAACTTAATGAACCGTTTTTATCTTCTGCCATCAAAACCATTCCTTCCGATTCCATGCCCATCATTTTGCGTGGAGCCAGATTTGCCAGAAAAGTAACTTGTTGATTTACAATATTTTCTGGTTGAAAATGTTCGCCAATGCCACTCAAAATTGTGCGTTCTCTTAAGCCGTCATTTATCGTTAATTTCAATAATTTCTTACTTTTGGCTACTTTCTCAGCCGCAACAATTGTCCCGATTCTGATGTCCATTTTTGAGAAATCATCGTATTGAATTTCCTCTTTGATGGGCGTCACCACTTTCCCTTCTAACAGATTTTGCTGTTTGGCATCTTCCAATTTTTTGACTTGAGCGGCTACGGTTTCTTCCTCCACTTTATCAAATAGTAAACCAATATTTGTAATTGTTTGGCCTTCCACTAGTAAATCGGCACGACCAGCAACAGTCCAAGTTAATTGATTGATATTCAGAATTGTACGTAATTTTTCAGCCGTAAATGGCATGAAAGGTTCGCATAAAATAGAAAGATTAGCCGCAATTTGCAAGCCAATGTTTAAGATGGTCGCCGTTCTTTCTGTATCCGTTTTAATGACTTTCCACGGTTCTGTATCGGCCAGATATTTATTTCCCAAACGAGCCACATCCATCATCAAAGCTAGGGCTTCACGAAGTTTAAAGTTGGCAATGGCGTCACCAATTTTTGAGGGCATTTCGGTTAAAGTCGCTAAAGTCTGACGGTCAAAATCGCTTAATTTACCTTGTTTTGGCACTTTTGATTCAAAATTCTTTTCCGTTAAAATTATCGCTCGGTTCACAAAATTTCCAAAAATTCCTACCAATTCCGAATTATTACGAGTCTGAAAATCGGCCCACGTAAAATCGGCATCTTTGGTTTCGGGCGCTGATGCTGCCAAAACGTAGCGCAAAATATCTTGTTGACCTTCAAATTCACGGAGATATTCGTGCAACCACACCGCCCAATTGCGAGAAGTCGAAATTTTATCGCCTTCCAAATTCATAAATTCGTTGGCAGGCACATTGTCGGCCACGATAAAACGGCCATCTGCCATGCACATCGCAGGGAAAATTAGGCAGTGAAAAACGATGTTATCTTTTCCAATAAAATTGACCAAACGAGTTTCGGGGTCTTTCCAATACAATTCCCATTGGTCGGTCAATTCTTTGGTCATGGAGATATAGCCAATCGGTGCGTCAAACCAAACGTACATCACTTTTCCTTCGGTATCGGGCAACGGAACTTTAATTCCCCAGTCCAAATCACGGGTCATCGCACGGGGTTTCAAACCGTCATTCAACCAAGATTTCACTTGTCCCAATACGTTAGTCTTCCACTCTGGATGGCTCTCGATGTAGGTTGAAAGCTGGGGTTGCATTTTGTCCAAAGGCAAATACCAATTTTTTGTGGCTTTTTTGATGGGCGTTTCACCACTCAAAGTTGAGCGTGGATTAATTAATTCTTCGGGTGAGAGTGTCGAACCGCAACGCTCGCACTGGTCGCCATAAGCATTTTCGTTGCC
>JBBAKZ010000172.1:0-6769 GCA_040403275.1 Arcicella sp.
GACCTGGTTTATAATAATTGTAAGAAAAATGGCCTAATTTTACCATTTTTTTTACTTGTTTCTAGCATTAATGCCCAAGGAATTCTTTCGCACGAGGAAGCCATAAAAATTTCTTTGGAAAATACCTATTCCATTAAAATTGCGAAAAGTAACCAAAAAATTACTGAAAATAATAATACTGCTGGCAATGCGGGTATGTTACCCATCGTGGTAGGTAGTATCAATAAAAATTACTCCATCAATGGTTTAACACTTCAACCTTTTGATGCAACTTTTCCTACCATCGAACGTTCCAACGTACTGAATAATAACGGCGGTGCTGGCGTAAATGCTGTTTGGACCTTGTACGATGGCTTGGGCATGTTTATTACCCGAGATCGATTGCGTCAATTGCAGAAAACGACCGTTACTCAATTGGAAAGCACCATTGAAAATTCAATTGCCCAAGTTAGCAATGCTTATTATGACATTATTCGTCAGTCGAGAAGGGTAAAAAACTTAAAACAAGGTTTGGATATTTCGAACGATAGATTAAAACTTTCAAGAGATAGATACGAAGTTGGACAAGGCTCGAAAGTGGATTTTCTTTCGGCACAGGTAGATTTTAATGAAGATAGAGCTGCTTTAATTGCGCAAGAACAGGCATTGGAAAGTTCAAAAATAAACCTTAATTCTTTGTTAATCAGAAATTTACAAACAGACTTCAATACGCTTGACACCATTATTTACGATAAAACCCTTTCCCTCGAAAATCTTCGTGAAGCCACTTTAAAGCAAAATCCGTCCTTAGTATTGGCCGAACAAAATAAAAGATTGGCTGAATTTGATTTGAAACTGCAAAAATCGGCTCAATATCCACAAATTGATTTGCTTACTGGATATAACTACAATTCTAACAACAGTGGGGCTGGACAACCGCAAGCCACAAAATCACTTCAAAGTTTTGCTTTTAATTACGGCTTAAGAGCTTCCATCAATATTTTTGATGGTTACAATCAAAAACGAAGAATCCAAAATGCTAAAATTGGTCAGGAAATAGCAAACTATCAAGAAGGTGATCTTAGAAATCAACTGAATACGGCTTTGGAAAGAACGTTTTTAAGTTACAAAAATGCCTTAGAATTGATACAATTAGAGACCGAAAACTATAAAATTGCTCGTCAAAATATTGACATTGCTTTTGAAAGATATAAAGTAGGAAATTCAACGGCGTATGAACTTCGTGAGGTTCAACGCAATGCCGTAGCCGCAGAAACTCGATTAATTGAATCTGAGTTTAATGCTAAGATTACGGAGATTGAATTGATGAGATTGAGTAGTAAGATATTGGATTAATACAACCACATAGTTATTGTAGGGATATAACTATGTGGTTGCATCTTCGGTAGACATTTGCTTATCATACAACTCCCGATAAACGCCATTTGCTTCCATCAAATCTTCGTGTGTTCCTTGTTCGATGATGTATCCATCATCCAACATGATGATTTTATCGGCTAATTTTGCTGAAGAAACACGGTGCGAAATAATCACCGAAGTACGACCTTTCATAATGCCTTGAAGATTATTCAGAATCTGATTTTCGGTTTTGGTATCAACGGCCGAAAGGCAATCATCCAAAATTAAAATTCGTGGTTCACGGGCAATCGCACGGGCAATCGAAAGGCGTTGTTTTTGCCCTCCCGAAAGCGTAACGCCACGTTCTCCCAAAACGGTATCAAATCCTTCTGGAAAATCAATTACGTTATTATACAAATCCGCATCTTTGGCGGCTTGAATAATTTGCGCTTCGGTCATTTCATCATCCCCAAATTTTACGTTATTTCTAATGGAATCCGAAAACAAGAAAACATCTTGCGGAACGTACCCAATTTGAGCACGCAAACCATTGACATTCAAATCTTTAATGGGCAATTTATCAATCTTTATTTCTCCTTCCGAAACGTCATACATTCTACATAAAAGATTAGCAATTGTGCTTTTTCCTGAGCCCGTTGTTCCCAAAATTGCCACCGATTCACCCGCTGAAACCTTCATTGAAAAATCTTTCAAAGCTACGATTCCAGAATCTGGATAGACAAAATGAACATTTTTCACTTCAATATCACCTTCAATCTCTTTACTAATATTTTCGTTTGAAACAATATCAGTTTTGATATTCAAAAATTCATTAATCCGTTGTTGAGAGGCCGCCGCCCGCTGAATTTGTGAAGCTGTCCAACCCAAGGCAATCATGGGCCACGTAAGCATATACACGTACATGATGAACTCAGTGATACTTCCCGGAGTCAACCGCCCAGCCATCACTTCTAAACCTCCCACATACACCACAATTACCGAACTCGAACCTGCCAAAACCGATACTAAAGGAGAAAACAATGAATCTACTTTCACCAAATCCAAGGATTTCTGCCGGTAAATGTTGGCTTGTTTTGTAAAAGCAATTGTGGAGGGTTCTTCTTGCACAAATGATTTCAACACCCGAATTCCCGAAAAAGCTTCTTGGGTAAAAGTGGAAATCTTTGATAAATTAGCCTGAATTTGCTCCGATTTTCGCATAATAATCGTATTCACAAAATAGATACTGAACGATAAAAATGGCACGGGTAAAAGCACCCACAAAGTCAATTTCTGATTCACCGAAAGCATATACCAAATCACGAGAATAAACACTGTAATCAAATTCAATCCATACATAATCGCTGGACCCACGTACATTCGTACCTTATTGACATCCTCCGAAATTCGAGCCATCAAATCTCCCGTATTATTCTTACGATAAAAACTCAAAGGAAGGGTTTGATAATGATGATAAATTTCATTTTTCAAATCAAATTCAATGTGTCGAGACATCACAATTAAAGTTTGACGAACTAAAAACAGGAATACTCCTTTCAGCAAAGCCAATATCAAAATCATCAATCCGTACAGCAGAATTGAAAAAGCAAAGAATTCATAAACGTTAGATTGGAGTTTGAAACCCTCAAAAAGGAAGTATAAATCAATGGTTTCTTTGACTAAATCGAGGGCATAACGCACAATTTGAGCGGGAACTACCCCAAATAAATTGGAAATGGCGGTGAAAATGGTACCTAAAATTAAGTACCATTTATACTTGAGAAAATATTTGTTAAGATGTTTTAGGTATTTCATAAATATTCAACGTGTCAATTCCCTCATTTGTTCCTACTTTAGCAACCATGATTTTTGAGAATTATTTTATGCAATTTAAAAAGAATATCACTCTGGTCAAAAGATTGTTTGATGATAAGGTTTAAAGATTTCCTTTAATAAAACAATAATTTTACACAAAACGACCTCTTTTTCTTAAAAAAATACTAATTTTGCATAAAATTTAAGGTAACCAAAAAACGTTCTTTCATACACACGATGGTAAACAGACGACTTCTCCGAACTAAGGCTTTCCAAAACCTATACGCCTTCCGCACAGCGGAACGTGCTGATTATCAACATTACAACGACATTATTGCCGAATCTTTCCTGCCCAATCTTGATTTAATGATTCCCAAAGAAGACCAAATCGTAAAATTAGAGATGCTCCGTAAACTTTCTGAAATACATTATGACGAAGTTTTTCATAAGAAAGATGCCAATGAAGATATTCCAGCAGAATCTAAAGTAGCTGCCAAAAAATCCCTTTTAATGTATCGTGATGCCGTAAAAAGAGATCGAAATAGAATTACCAATGCGATGGTAAATGAGGTAGAAAACATCTATCATGTTTACCTCAAAATGCTCCAATTACTCCTTGAAATTACAGAAATTGCCGTTTGGGATGAACAGCGTCGTTTAGTTGAAACCGATTTTAGAACAGCCAGATTGGCCAATAATTCCGTATTAATTGCGCTTAAAAATCAAAAAACACTCGAAACTGAGTCTATTCGCAAAAATGTCAATTGGACAACCGACGAACAGAATTTTCTCCGAAAATTTTTCTTGGAAGCTATCTTGCCTGATACCGAATTCCAAGCGTACCTTCGTATCTCCGAACCAACTTTTGAGCAGGATTTAGCCTTAGTCATTTATCTGGTCAAAACTTTTATCCTAAAACATCCGATAGTTACTGATTATTTTGAAGAAAAAGACTTAAATTGGGGCGAAAATAGAGAGGTTTTGAAGAGTATGATGGTCAAAACATTCAAAATTTTGAGCATTGAAGATTTGGAATTACAACCATTAGCCATGAATTGGGAAGATGATAAAATTTTCTTTATTGACCTTTTCAATTACGTATTAGATAATGATGAGGACTACGAAAAAATCATTACTGACCAAACACAAAACTGGGACGGCGACCGGTTGGCCATGACTGATTTATTAATTTTGAAATTGGGTTTGGCCGAGATGATTAATTTTTCAAGCATTCCCACAAAAGTTGCAATTAATGAATATATTGAATTAGCAAAAAATTATTCAACCCCAAAATCAGGTCAATTCATTAACGGTCTTTTGGATGTACTTTCGCAAAAATTACAAAAAGAAGGCACAATTAGAAAGTCTGGACGTGGTTTAATTGATAATAAATAGGGTTTAGGGTTTAGGAAAATTGTAAATTTGAGTTCCTTACAAATATTTTTTAACAAATTAAAGTAACTGTTTACTTAAAACTGATAATTGACATGAACAAGTCATCAAAAACATTTTGGGCATTTATGACAGGTGCGGCTGCAGGTGCTGTATTGGGAATTTTGTATGCCCCAGACAAAGGTGAAAACACCCGCAATAAACTTTTTTACCAGCTCCAAAAATACCGTGATGAATTGCAGAATTTAATTTCCGACTTAATTGAAGGAAAGGAGATTCCAGACACAATGGCAAAAACGGAAGGCAAAAAAGTGGTAAATGAAGCCCGTGAAAAAGCCGAACGCCTTTTAGAAGACGTAGAAAGCATGATGAGCCAAATAAAAGCAAAATCGTAATTTCGATGTTTGGTTTTCGATGTTAGATATTCGTTTTAATTGAAACCCAAAGTACAATTTTACCTAATATCGAGGAAAAAACGATTTAATAATCCATGAAAAAATTAGTAATATTAACGCTTTCAGTTTGTGTATGGATGGCTTGCGAAAATAAGCAACGTACTGATGCTCAAACAATTGAAGAAAACCAAAAAGCGCTTCAACCTACCGCAACCAGATTTCCAGTCATGGCCATTGATACGCCATCGGTTGATTTAGGAACGATTACACAGGGCGATACCATTATGCACGTTTACAATTTCAAAAATACGGGTAATATGCCTTTAGTATTGAGTAATGTAAATGCTTCATGCGGTTGTACAACTCCTTCTTATTCCAAAGAACCAGTTGCCCCAGGTGAATGAGGATTTATTACTGTTAAATTTAACAGCAAAGGGAAAGAAGGTAAATTGAATAAAACCGTAACGGCATACGCCAACACAAAACCTTCGGATAATACGGTTTCTTTCAAAATTGAGGTATTGGTTAAGAAATAATTATTGATTTGAAAATTTGATAATTCTTTAGTTTGAAAATTAATTCAAATTAAGAAAATATCAAATTTCCAAATTACCACATTTTCAATCGGACGGGCGTTCCCGTTTTAAATTAAAAAAACATGTACAATAGTATTTTATTACAAGGATTTGGCGGAGGCGGCGCTTCTTCATTATTTTTAATCGGAGGAATGTTCGTCATCATGTATTTTTTCATGATTCGTCCACAACAAAAAAAGGCAAAAGACCAACAAGCCTACGTAGATTCGTTGAAAGCTGGTGACAAAGTAATCACAATTGGTGGTTTACACGGCACCGTTTCAAGTGTTCGTGAAAAAACCGTTGTTTTAGAAGTTGATTCAAGTAAAGGAATCAAAATGGTTTTTTTGAAAACCGCTATATCAAAGGATTCTTCGGCTCAGATTGGAGAGTAGTTATTTATTAGTTAAAGAGTTATAGAAGTTTAAACGTTTTGAAACCTCTATAACTCTTTAAATTTTAACCTTTTACCCATAATCCATGAAACCTGCCCCTTCAAAAACTGACTATAAAGCCATTTTTATTTGTCTATTAGCTGCTATCATTTTCTGGGTTATGAATGCCTTAAACAAAGAAGGATATTCTCAGAAAATATCATTTCCCCTACAATTTTCCTATAATGATTCGCTGTATATTCCCACGCAACCTTTACCCGAAAAAATATTCGTAAATGTTTCTGGCAATGGGTGGAATTTACTGCGCAAAGCATTTGCATTCGATATCACTCCAATTAAATATTCCGTTAGCAAACCACTCAAAACTAAGTTGTTGAATACAGGTTCATTAACCGATTCACTGTCGGAATATATCAAAGGCGTAAAAATAAATTATGTGGTTGCAGACCGTTTTGAATTGGAATTTGACCGTAAAATTTCGAAACAATTTACGATAAAAGTGGATAGCTCAAATATATCATTAAAAGACCGTTACGTTATTACGAGTTTAATCAATGTTAACCCAAGAACTATCACCTTAGAAGGTCCTGAGTCAGTTTTGGACGAAATGGGAAGTACAATTTTAGTAAAAGTACCAACTCGAAGATTACAGGAAAACTTTGATGATGAAATAAAATTATCTCTCCCAAAAAATTCTTTAATCAAATCAAATACAAACCGAGTAGCCGTAAGTTTCGAGGTAGCTGAATTGTTGAAATAATGTGGCATCCACATAAAAAATACAAGTAACCTAGAAAATGTGAGTAGTAAGATAAAAATCATGGTTCAGATAAAAAATGCTCAAAAAATCATTGGTATA
>JBBAKZ010000173.1:0-6763 GCA_040403275.1 Arcicella sp.
CATATTTTGTTGCTCTACCTTTATCAACTGCGGCGTAGGTTTCGGGTAAAAGTTGACTTGCTTGTTGAAGGTCAGCAATGATTTGTTTATAAACCTCCTCACGGGGCGTTCTTGCCGTAAATTTGGCATCATCAATAGAAAGGATTTTGGTAACTAACGGCACGTCACCCCAAAAACGCACTAAATCAAAGTAAGCTAAAGCTCTAAAATAGCGAGCCTCCATTTGCATTTGAATGGCAAGATTACTTTTAAATTTGGTACTTTTTTCCAAAAGAATATTTGAGCGATAAATCACCGAATATAAATTTGTCCAAGCGGTTTGTAATGCTCCCGTTTGCGAAGAGGCTTGAAATAAACCAATATCAGCCCAATCTCTTTGCGCACCACCGCCGTTAATTTCACGGGTGTTATCAGAACGAACTTCCGATAAATACCAGTTTGAACTTACTGGAATGGTGTTATAAGCGTTATAAATTGATAACGTAGCTTGGTTAAGTTGGTACTCATCAATATAAAAATCGTTGGCTGTATTATTAGTTAAGGGGGTAATTTGAATAAGGTCCTCTTTGCAAGAAGTCAATCCGAAATATAGCCCGATGATTATTATTAGTATCTTTTTCATGATTTTTTCTATTATTGAATTAGCCAAGAAGACTCTGAGACTTCAAGTTTTCGACTATAAAGCATAAATTTCAAATTGTCTTCGTGGCAAAATAAATGGTATTTACAAGTTCAAGTTTAGCCCCAATGAGAAGGTTTTTGCTTGAGGGTATCCGCCGTAATCACCACCTTCGTTGTTCGCTGCTTCTGGTGTGTAACCTCCGGAATATTTATGCCAAATGAGCGCATTTTCGACTGAAATAAATACACGAGCATTGTTAAACCATTTTTGTTTTGGAATACTATAACCGAAGGTGACATTTTTAACTCTCAGATAATCAGAACTATACAACCAGCGAGTGTCATAATACGCTCCTGTTGTGGCGTTCATATTTGGCGTCATCCCATCTCCTGGACTATCAACAGACTTCCAACGATTTTCCCATTTTGCCAATTTATTGTACAAATATCCCATCCCTGGACGGTCAATTGAGCGGCCAATCATTGAGTAAATCATACCGCCTAATTGGGCATTCATCAAGAATGAAAGCGAGAATTTTTTGTATGAAAAATCATTTCTAAAACCAAAAGTAAAGGGTGCTTGTGGATTACCTTTGATAACACGGTCACTATTATCAATGATTCCATCGCCATTTACATCTCGATATTTTGAATCTCCAGGAACGGTTTTAGCCATTTTGGACCAGCATCCACTTCCGCTTGATTTTTATAAACCCCAATTACATCGTATAACTTGAAGGAAAACAAAGGCTGTCCTACTTCAATAATAGACGTTAAACCAGAAAAACCTGAAGCAATCGGTGTGTTGTCATAACCAATACGAACAACCTGATTTGTATTATAAGAAGCATTAATCGTTGACATCCAACGCACTTGTCCGATGTCATTTTTAGTATTCAAATTAAGTTCAATTCCTTTGTTAAGAATATCACCCACATTTTGCCAACTCGACGTAAAACCAGTTAAAGATGAAACCGGTGCTTTCAATAATAAATCAGTGGTGGTACGAGTATAATAATCAAGTGAACCCTGAATACGACCTCTAAAAAAACCAAAATCTAATCCTGCATTGTAGCTGGTATTGGTTTCCCAACCTAAATTACGGTTCTCGAATGAACCAGGGGCATAACCAGAATAAATGATGTTGTTAAGTGGATAATTGGTATTGCTCAACAAAGCAAATTGGGCGTTAGAAGGAATACGGTTATTACCCGAAACGCCAAAACTGGCACGAACTTTCAAGTCAGAAATAAAACTAACCTCTTGCATAAATTTCTCTTGCGAAACTTTCCAAGCTACCGAAGCCGCTGGGAAAATACCCCATTGATTGTCTGCCCCAAATTTTGAAGAACCATCTCTTCTTAAACTTGCTGAAAATAAATATTTATCCTTAAAATCATACTGAACCCGTCCGAAATAAGATAATAAAGCCGTTTTATCCGCTGAAATACTCGACGTAGAAACCGTAGAAGATGTTTGGTCAAAGAGATTCGACCAGTCATTTGGGAAACGAGTATTACTTTGAACACTTCCCGAACCGTTCGTTGTTTCAACTGAATAACCTAATAAAGTTACGATATTATGGTTTTTGATTTGTTTGGAATAATTAAGCGTTGCTTGTCCTAAATAACGATATCCAAAAGTTTCTGTTCTAGTAGAAACCGAAGAATAACCAGCGTAAGGTACCGTAGACCAGTCTCTGATGGCATTCGTTGGTTGCCAACGGTCATTCAAAAATGAATTATTGTCCATTCCTCCCAAAATTCTGAAAGTCAAAGCGTTCGATAATTTTACATCCAAATACGTATTAGCATTTATACGATTACGAATACCATTCGTTTGAATACGTTCTAATTGAGCAATTGGGCTCCAGTATCTTCCCGACCACGGATACGTCGGATAAGGTTGAGCGCCTGCATTACTACCAATGCCTAAAGGACTAATTGGTGGTTCTTGAATGGCTTGCATTCCTGTATTATCTTTTCCATCCACTGAGCCGGCGCCATTTAACCATTCGATTGAGGGAGCAAGGGTCAAACCAAATTTGAGGTATTTATTGATTTTGGCATCAATATTTGCCCGTAAAGTTCCTCTTTTATAACCTGTATTTGACACGATACCTGTTTGGTTAACATAACTTCCAGAAATACTAAAATTCATATTATCCGTTCCACTCGAAACAGCTAAATTATAATTATCTAAAATTCCTGTGTTGCCAAAAAAAGCATCATTCCAATCCACATAATCAAGACTATCTTTGCCAAAAGCCCATTTTGGGTCGTACATATAGGTGGTATTAGGCGTGGAAAGTGGAATAACCAATTCAGAAGCTCTAAATGTCTGTGTATCAGTAGCTTTATAGTCTTTTTTTAAGGAGACACCACGAGCAACCCACGCCTCATCAACTCCTTCTTTCCGTTGTTGAATCCATTGTTCAGGATTCATCATATCAATCTTGCCTTCTTTCTGCATGACACTTTTGGTAACATTAAATTGGATATTTAATTTACCTTTATTGCCTCTTTTAGTGGTAATAATCACCACACCATTCGAACCACGAGAACCGTAAATTGCCGCCGAAGCTGCATCTTTCAAGACGTCAATTGACTTTACATCGCTTGGATTCAAACCTCTAATATCATCCACAGGCACGCCATCAATTACATACAAAGGGTCGTTGGAAGAATTAATTGAACCCACTCCACGCACCCGAATCTGGATATCGCCTCCCGGTTCACCCGAATTTGTACGAACGTCTACGCCGGGTAATTGTCCCGCCAAAGCATTTTCTAAACGAGAAATTGGGCGGTCTTCGATGTCTTTTGCGGATAAACTCGCCGCTGCACCCGTTAAGTTATTGCGCTTTACTTCACCATAACCTACTACCACAACTTCCGACAGACTCATTTCATCGGGTTGTAAGCTAACAGTTAACTGCGTTTGTCCATTGACGGCAATTTCTTTCTTGACAAAGCCCACCGATGATATAACCAAAATTGCTTTTGGGTTTGACACTTTGAGGGTAAAAGCACCATTTGAATTGGTGGTAGTACCAACGGTCGTTCCTTTAATGATGACGTTTACGCCCGGTAAAACCTCATTTTTATCCGTTGATATAACCGTTCCTTTCAATTCTTGAGCGAGAAGCCCTTGAGAGAATAGGAAGGAAAATCCAAACAGCATCCATTGTAGTAAATTTTTTGTCATTTTTTGATAATTGAAATTGATTGAAAATATAAATTATAAGTGCTGTTACGACAGATAGTTGGATATTCTAAAACATTTTTAACGCATGGAATTATGATAATTGATGATGAAATTAAATTCGTGCGTCAGTGTAAAATTTCATTAAACCATCACTAATTTCCATCAGGTTTTACCACGGGTAAGGTGGGACTTGCCGGAAAATTCCACGTTTGCCAATCATCGGGTTGATGGGGGTCAAAAGTGGAGGTTGCTTGTAAATATTTGAAAATAGGTAATTGTATTTTTCTCATTTCCTCAACCATACATTTTGCCAATTGATAAGCTCCGTAATTACTAAAATGGGTATCATCGGCAATGGCTTTTTCTTGGTTCGGATACATTCCTGCGGGAACGTGAACAAAGGCTTTTTTGGACGATTCTACTCCCATACTTTCCCACAAAATTTTACTAATTGCATTAAGGTCAATCAAAGCTATATTTTCCTCTTTAGCCGTTTGTCGCATGGCTTCTGGAAAATCGCCGAGAGTATTGACAATTTGACCTGTTAAGTCAAAATTTCTACGGTGCATTGAGCTTACTAAAACGGGAATTCCACCTTTTTCTCGAGTCTTGGAGATATACGATTTTAACAAATCTTTATACTCAAAAAATGGTCGAAAATCCTTGATTTTTTGGTCATTATGGGCAAATTCTATGAATAAATAATCTCCTTTTTTCATCAGGGAAAACACTTTTTCTAACCTATTTTCGCTCACAAAACTCTTTAATGATTCTCCCGATTCTGCGTGATTTGCAATGGCAATTTTATGAGGTTCAAAAAACCGAGGAATCATCTGTCCCCAAGCCGTAAATGGCTCTGCTACTTGGTCAACCACGGTAGAGTTTCCAGCTAAAAATAGCGTAATCGCCTTGTTATTGGGTTTAATTTCGATACATTGCACGACCGGATTTTTTCCACAAAATTCAAAAGTTAACTGATTATCCCAATGTAAATACGTGAGTTCACGGGGTTTTAATTTAACGCTTTTTGTTTCATCAATTTTGGCATTTCTGAGGTTTACCGTGAATGTTTTTTTGATTATTTCTCCCTTAGGAATTTGTACATTTTCAAGCACTAGTCTCCGATTTTCAACTTTAATGGTTGTTTCGGTGGCTTCATTTTTACTTCCCAAATACATCGTTACATCATAATTTCCGGCGGGTAAATCAAGGGTGAAAAAACGATTATTTGTGCCTTGCATAAAACCAAAAGGGCTTTGGGCGGTATAATTTTTTTCCCGTCCAACTTTTTCAAAACCTTTTACTTCAGTGGTTCCAAAATTAAATTTAAGTGGTGTTTGAGCAAATGAATAATTAGCCATTAACCCAAAAAATAAAAGAAGTTTTTTCATTTTTGTAACAACTGAACCGAGCTGTCGTTTATCTCAAATTTCTTATTTTTTAGTAAATTAATTACCTCTGCTCCAGCTAAAATGGCAGGGCCATACCCATGGGCTGCGAATGGACTGATGGGACGGTGATAATAAAATGCGGGGTCAAAACCCATACCCGTTCCTACGCAAGTACCTTCCACTTGACCAGTAGCATTAATCTTAGTAGCCACGGCATTCCAGCCTAAAAGTGCCATTGGAGCATAAGCAAGCCCATCTATCCAACCACGATTGATGGCACGAGCAATGGCAAAAGTATAAATTGCCGTAGCGGAAGTTTCAAGGTATGAATCTTGACGGTCGAGCAATTGATGCCAAAAACCTGAACCCGACTGGTAACTCGCCAAGCCTTTCACATGTGCTTTCAATAAGTCCAAAATTTCGGGACGAGCCGGATGATTTTCTGGTAAAACTTCCAATAATTCAACTTTGGTAAGGATGGCCCAACCGTTTGCTCTTGCCCAGTGAAATTGTGGGTGTTCAGTCATGCCTTCAATCCATCCGTGCATATATACGTTTTTGTCTTTATTGAACATTTTCTTAGAAAAAGACAATATTTGACGAGCGGCTTCATCGTAATATTTTGCTTCGCCAGTTAGTTTTCCCATTTGTGCTAAAGCCGGAATTCCCATGAACATATCATCCAACCAGAGCGAATTTGGTTGCGGACGGTTTCTTGCTAAAGTACCATCTTTCAAACGGTGTTCTTTATTCAAAATATAGTCGATGTGCGAATCAATTAATGGACGAAAATTGGCTTTACTTCCATCCCGAGAGGCCTTAATCATGGCAGCACACATAGCGCCACAATCATCCAATGCGTGAGGAGTCAGCAATCCTTTCAAAGGTCCTTTTGTTCCCCAATCGGCGTGGTCTTCGGTTGTTTTTTTGAAATATGGTGCTGCATTGGCGATAAATTGGAGGCGTTTTTCAGAATATTCCTTAAAACGATTATCTCCTGTCGCTTGACTTGCTAGCAACATGGCGCCGTACGTAACACCCCATTCATAACTCACAATTCTATAATCCCCCTTTTTTAAAGCGGTATTTTCGTCTATTTTAGATAAATCAGTGAGGGTTTCGCCCGTTTTAGAATTAATGAATTCGGCTGGCGTTACCTCATTAAGATAATGATGAATTTTATCCAAAACGATTTTTATCTCTTCTGTTTTAGGAATTCCGTAAGCAATGGGATAATCTGGTTTCAGCAGGTGAAGTGGTGTATTTGAATCGTTGGCATTCGTTCCATTTCGTTGAGAAAAAAGTAACGTCATAGGAGTAAAAAAAGTAAAAAATAAACAGACGTGTTTTTTCATTATTACGATATTATTTTGTCGTTTTCGGATAATGCTTGAACCAGATAAAATATTATGTTTCTTGAATTAATTATATTTATTCATCAAAAGTAAAAAAACTTGCTGCCCAAACCGTCCTGTACTCTACTACTTTTTCAAGTCATTTGAATTTTATTGAGTATTTTTTTAATCGAAAACGACAAAATAATA
>JBBAKZ010000174.1:0-6728 GCA_040403275.1 Arcicella sp.
TGAAGAAGCCCAAAGAGTGGTAAAACTCATGCCAAAATGGACGCCAGGCAGACAATCGGGCAGAGCGGTTGCCGTGAAATTTACTTTACCCATTAGTTTTCAGCTTGCAGAGTAGAGGAGAAAAGTGGCAAAGGAACGAAGATTTAAAGGAATATGAGGGTATTTCATTACGCTATTCTTTGGCACTCTGGTCCTTTGCTACTTTGCATCTCTTTACCCCTTCCGAATCTCCGATAAAGTCCACAAAGCTAAGGCTGTTTCTACTACGGCAAAAACAATCAAAACAGGTTTTGCCGTACCTAAAAGAACAAACATTACCAAACCAGCACAGAAAAACAATCTTCCTTGCACAGTTGCTCTGACAATCTCTTTTCCGCCATTTTTATACATGGCATAGTAATAAAAAGATAACGCTAATACTAACATTCCCAACACACGAATCCAGATTTCGGAGGTAGGTTCAAGTCCAAAGGTTGCTAATAGAAAATTAGGAATGAATAAAAGTTGTAAACCCGAAATAAGGACGTAGGCCATTTGTCCAAGAAGTGATTTATAGTATTTTTTTTGCATAGTTTTTGGGATTTAAATACTTGATTATCAAATTAGTGAATATTTTTTAGAAAATGAAAACTTAAACCCGATAAGATTTCGTTTATATGGAGATTACCTTCACATAAACAATAAATCATGTCATTTAAAACTAAATTCTTTGCTCTTGCATTTATAAGTTTCGTAGGATTGGCATCCTGCAAAAAAGATACCGAAACCATGATTGCTGGTACTCCTGACTTGCGTGATAGTGTGTATGCGTATTCTCAAGAACTTTATCTATGGTCAGACAATTTGCCCGCCGCCAGCGTTTTCAAACCACTCTCCTACCCTTCCGCTGATTCAATTATGAGGAAAGTCAGAACGTACAGCCCTTTTGTGAACGGAAAATATCAAGATCGTTGGAGTTTTACGATTGAGAAAAGTATCTGGGATAATTTAGTGAGTGGAATTAGTACCGATACTGGAGCAGAATACGGTTTTGTTGCCGATGGAGATTTACGGGTAAAATTAGTTTACTCGCAGTCGTCCGCTGGTACACAAGGAATAAAAAGGGGTTGGAGAGTACTGAAAGTAAATGGAATCGATGCGACTTATGCGAACCTTAATCAGTTGAACACTGAATTAGGTAAGTCCTCACAAACGCTACTTTTTCAAAAACCCGATAACACGCAAAAAACGCTTACCTTAACGTCCGGAGCCTATAAATCAGATTATGTAATAAATCCAACCGTTTTTAATATTAATGGAAATAATGTTGGCTATTTTGCCTTTGATTCGTTTTTGGGTGCCAACAGTGGACAATCAACCAAGGATGATTTGGATAAAGTTTTTGCTGATTTTAAAGCTAAAAATGTAACCGAATTGGTGCTTGATTTACGTTATAACGGTGGTGGTTACGGCACAGTTTCGAGTTATTTGGGCAGTTTAATTGCTCCAGCCTCGGCAGTCGGAAAAGTATTTGTAAGCTCTGTTCATAATAAAAAATATACAAGTTGGAACAGCATAGATAATTTCAAAACCCTTACCAATAGCCTCAAATTGAGCCGAGTATCAATTATTGTCACCAAAAATACTGCTTCGGCCAGTGAAGAACTCATCAATGCCTTGAAACCAGTAATGACCGTAAAATTGATTGGTAGCACTACTCATGGAAAACCGGTTGGATATTATGGCTTTCCGACAATGACTAATTATGTTTTTCCCGTTGCGATTAAAAATGTTAATTCGGTTGGATTCAGTGAATTTTTTGAAGGATTTACAGTTGATAAAGTGCAGATTGATGACGTTACGCACGATTTGGGTGACCCACAAGAAGCATGTTTAAAATCAGCCTTAGAATATATTAAAACGGGTGTTTTGCAGTCAATTCCAAGTTCAGCAAGGGTTGATGCAGCTTTACAAATAGTGAATGAGAAAATTACCAAAGAACGCTTGAAAATTACCGTGAACGAATTACCAAAAGGTGGTAGTTAGCAGTTAACAGTTGGGCTTTGGCAGTTGGGCTTTGGCAGTAAAGAAGTGCCAATTTATAGGTTTAAGTTCCAGATTTATCAGTTATTTTTCTAATTACTGATAACTAATTACTGCTCACTGCTCACTACCAACTAACTCAAAAGTCTCCATAATTAACTTGCAGACATAATAATCCCAAATCTAAACGCCACAAATCGACTACCTGATTTCGGTCGTCTAAGACGAATTGTACGTAAAACTGTCCTTTGACGTGTTTCTCGTACAATTCTTTTTTTAAGATAGCATCCTTCCGATTATCGCCCGAATTACGCATATACAGAGCATTGTACGGAATTTTATTGTATGATAGCCAATTCATCGTCTGACTTCGAGCATTATCTTCCCGACCCGACATTAAGATTATTTTCACGCCTTTCTCGTGGTACGTTTTCACAATTTCCGCCACGGGAATATTTAATAAATCCGTCTCGCAACGTTTGGCATCAAAAGGACTTCTATCGTGAAGAATTGCCAAAGTTCCGTCCAAATCACACAGAATAGCGGGCGGTAAAGTATCATCTTGTTCTTGATAATGGGGTCCACGTTCGTCTTTCAAAATGTGTTGTTTATACATTCGCATAATCACGTCTCGGCCCACTTTTTTCTCCCGTTTTTCGTCCCGTTCCAAACATTCTTCTAAAGTTGTATCAAAACCTTTTATCTCAATATGCACCTTATCGCCCGAATCTTTCATGTATTTTTGAACGACTTGCGTAATCCGTTCAATCGGTCTATCGGATAAATTGGTATCGTCAATCATCACGTGTTTTCCTTCTTTCAAAGCCTCCACGAGCATAAAATCACGGACACGCTCCACAAATTTTTCGTTGGGATTACTATGTACCGAATTATCCAACATCGCTCGTAATTCGTCTTTATTCAGCCGTTTCCAAGCGTGCGGATTTTCAGTTAATAAATTTCTGGCATAAGTGGACTTTCCGCTTGCGGGTAATCCACGTAGTATTAGTAGTTTTTTCATGGTAAAGTTTAATAGATACAAAGTGGCAAAGGCACATAGGCACAAAGTGAAAATTTCAGAAAATGAGACTCTAAACCACTTTGTGCCTTTCTACCTCTGCTACTTTGTGCCTAACTTCAAGTAACAACTCATTCACAAAGTCCTTATCCACATCATCGGGCAAATCACTTTCTTCAAAATAGGAATTTAGGCGCAAAATATCCGCTTCGGCTTTTTCCATGAAGTGTTCCAAATTAATTTCTCCTCTTCGAATTTTCAATAAATCTTGAGCATTTGGTCTCCTGACAATAATTGTTTTTAGCTCGGCAATTTCCAAAGCCATGTCCAACAACCGCTGACAATGCAAGAGATTTTTGCCATCAATTTGCTGTCCGTGATGCTCAATATCAACGTAGCGTTGCGTATTGCGGTTTTTCAGCCAATCGGTATATTGCACGAAATCTTTGCAATGACTTGAATATCCCTCCTTGTTAAAATACAAAATCGTTAATTCATTCTCCCCTTTCGGCACAGAACTGAGCCTGACATTATCACCATTATCAGCCATAATCCCTCGGTAACCCAAACGTTTTGAAGCATCATAATACAGGGCGTAACAATCTTTAAAATGGGCTAAATTGACTAATCCACATTGTTTTTCGTCTAAATTATTGTCCGACAAGAAGGTGTCTAAAGGCAAGGTTTTACCATTTTGATAGATAAAGCAAAAATCCATCAACGACTTCCGAACCATCCTTTCTTTCTCCCAATTCATCTTTTTGTCCAAACCTTTGGCCTTTTTGATTTGTGCAATGGCGTAACCACCAAAAGATTGTAAACACTTCTTAGTCAAGAATTTATGACGATTTTGCAGAATTAAATCAAAAGCTGGATGTTTTTCGATGATAAAATCTTCGGGCATAAAAAGCAATTCCAACATGGTAGGATTGGCCGATTGAAGCAATTGCAAAAACCGTCGAATCTCATAATAACATTCGTCTTTGCTGACTTCAATTTGTTCTTTGTAACCAAAGCCAAGCAACTCACGAGTCTCTTGCACATATACGCCCTTAAAGTCGATATCTGACCCCGTAGTATTTGTTCCGTACGCTTGACTTCCAACGATGGCTTTAAAGATTATGTTCATTTTATTCAGACATTAAAATTAGCACGCAGATGACGCAGATTTTTTATTTTTAATCTAATATTTTATCAGTGTAAATCTGTAAAATCCGTGGTCTATTCAATCTCACCAAATTTGTTCGCAAACGGTTTTTGATATTCAGGTTTAAGTATTTTCCAGATCACTTGTTCGTAAGGCTTTTCGTCCAACATTTTGAATAAAACCGAAGGATATTGACAAGTTTGAAAATACACAGCCGTTGTTTTTCTATCTTCCAAAATCTTATAATCAAGTTTGGCTTGGGCTTCAATTTCAGCATAATTCTCCAAAAATTTGGCGTGCGTAATTTTTACCCAGTCATAAAACTCATCGGGAACTCTCTCCAAAATTGGCAATAAATCTTGTCCTACTCTTAAATATTCCCAAATATTTAATGTCGAAACCTGCGTAATAATTTGGTGAATGCGTTGGTATTCATCAAATTTAACTTTTAGACGGTATCCATTTTTAAATTTTACGACAAATCCTTCTTTATTTTCTTCCTCCATTTGTTTCAATTTCGACAAATCATTCAGTCCATCGAAACGATTTACCATTTCAAAACCGATATTTTCCAATGGATTTTCAACCCCTGTTTCAGTATCAACAATTGCCAGTAAAACCAATTTACGTTCATTTCCGTAATCCAAAACAATGCGATTTTCGGGATAAATAATCTCGAATAAATACGTTTTTGATTTATCTAAATATGGAATTACATCGACATATTGTGTATGCAACATCTCCGTTGCCACCTGCGACTGCTCACTCGCAAATGACCCACGAGTAGCGATGTTCGGTTTGTTGTCAAGCCAATACAAAATTCCCAAAGAACCATCCATTTTCTCAAAAACCTCAAAAGGTTCATTCGGAATTTCTTGATTTTCAAATTCTCCCAAATTAAAAAATTTCTGAAACGGACGAGCAATTACTTGATAATTTCCATCCAAAATCAAGCCTCGGCAAGCCAAAGTACACTCATTCCAAACACGGTCGTATTGGGCTTTTTGTGAATAATTATAAATGTACAAATCCGCCGTTGGGTGTTTATTGACAATGATATAGTTATCGGCAATTAGTTGGTTTAGTTGTGTTGTGTTCATTTTGATTGATTTGATGATACAAAGTTAAAAATTCACTACGCAGTCTATTGCGTAGATAAAAAATATTTTAGAAATCATTAAAAAATTTACGATTTGCAAATTGCGAATCATATTTCAAATCTAACCATGCCTGCAAACCGCAACGCCTTTATCCGCTATAAAACCATTGATGCTTGTCAGAGAAATCGTTTTAGAAAGTGGACGTTGGAAGATTTAATCGAAAAAGTGTCGGATACGCTCGATGAATATGAGGGCATTGAAACCATCAGTAAGCGAACAATCCAAAATGATATTCAAGTGATAAATTGAGTTATTTCGCTCCAATCGTGGTTTTGGAGAAAAAATATTATACCTACGAAAATCCAAATTATAGCATTACGAACATTCCCATTTCTGATATTGACCTTTCTAGAATGAATGAGGCCGTAGAAATGCTTAAATAATTCAAAGCGTTTTCGCATTTTGAATCTTTGAATGATTCGTTCAAAAATTGGAAAACCATGTTTAATCCGTAGGAAAAAAGAAAAGTTCAGTCATTGATTTTGAGAAAAATGATTATCCGAAAGGGCTTTTGTATTTAGATATTTTGTACCAATCGGTAGTCCAGAAAAAGGCAATAAAAATGAATTACCAATCCTTCACGGCAAAAGAAGCCAATGTGTTTTTCTTTCATGTTTGGTGGCTAAAGGAATTCAAGAATCGTTGGTTTGCCGTGGGTGTACGCAAAGCAAACGGAGGAATAGCTAATTTAGCTTTGGATAGAATTATTGATGTGGGTTTGTCGGATGATGTGGAATACATTGATAATGAAGGAATTACACCCGAAGAATATTATAAAAATGTAATTGGTGTAACGGTTACAAACCTCCGACCGATGAAGTTAAAATTATTTGTCGAAAAATCTCATGCACCATACGTGGAAACTAAACCGTTGCATCATTCTCAAAGAGTGTTAGAACGCCAAGAAAATGGCAGTATCATTGAAATCATTGTGCAACACAATTACGAATTAGAAAGAGAAATTTTAGGTTTCTCAGAAATCATGAAAGTACTTGAACCTGAACGTTTTGCGAGGAAAATTAAACAAAGATTATCGAAAGGCATTATGAGTTATGAATTGAGTTCATTAAGCAATCATAAATAACCTCATACAATTACTTGATACAATTACTTGGTCGGAAGGGTTGTGATAATGTTAACAAAATTTTGTACAGAAATTTAAAAACATTTATTTTAAAATATTTTTAAAGCTAAGCGTCTGATTATCAACCTAAATAAAATTATTGTTAATTTTTTAAACTTTTGGACTTGCATAATTAGATGAGAACCTGTAATTTTGCACCACGTTAAAAGAAACGCTCATGGTTTCATAGCTCAGTTGGTTCAGAGCACCTGCCTTACAAGCAGGGGGTCCAAGGTTCGAATCCTTGTGGGACCACCA
>JBBAKZ010000175.1:0-3645 GCA_040403275.1 Arcicella sp.
AACGAACAGTAGATATTCACATCCGAAAAATCAGAGAAAAAATTAGAGAAGATTATATTCGAACCGTAAAAGGCGTCGGCTATTTATTTTTCAAAAATTGATAACAAACTCTTAATATTCTAGCAATCATTGGGTTATATTAAATGTTGAAATTTGTGTTTAGAAATTGATACGCATCAAATTTTTACTCACTGATTCTCAATACATGAAAACCGTCAAACAATATAAAACCATTATCATTTCTGATGTACACCTAGGTTCGGATGGCTCAAAAGCAAAAGAAGCTACTTTGTTTTTAAAGTCTATTACTTGCGAAACACTCATCCTAAATGGCGATATTATTGACGGTTGGCAACTCAAAAAAGGCGGTTCTTGGAAGAAAAAGCACACCAATTTCTTCAGAACCATCCTCAAAATGATTGAGAATCAGCACACAAAAGTGATTTATTTGCGTGGAAATCACGATGATTTTTTGGATCAAATCATCCCCTTTTCGCTCGGAAAATCTTTCATTATTCAACGAGAACACATCTTCCAATCAGGCACAAAAAATTTCCTCATTACGCATGGCGATATTTTTGATTCGGTGACTTCCCGAATGAAATGGCTTGCCTATTTGGGGGATGTCGGCTACACCACGCTCTTGACTCTCAATAAATTATACAATCAATATCGTGCTTGGCGGGGTTTGAATTATTATTCTTTTTCTCAACGTATAAAGCAGAGAGTAAAAGAAGCGGTTAATTATGTGTCGGATTATGAGGAAAAATTGGTTGAATTGGCCAAAGCAAATCATTGTGAAGGTATCATTTGTGGACATATTCACAAACCGGATATTCGACAAATTGGTGACATAACTTATATGAATTCGGGCGATTGGGTGGAGTCATTAACGGCGTTGGTGGAAAATCATGAAGGAAAATGGGAATTATTGTATTTTCTGAATGATAATCGGTTTGATTTTTCTGCTGATGAATATTCAGAGGACGCCGATGATGAATCGTTTTCCACAGCCAAAGGAATTTTCATGAGTGTTTCCTAACCAAACTAACTTCTAAATTTTAATAAAATGAGCAAATTCTTATTCGTAGTGCAAGGCGAAGGTCGGGGACATCTGACCCAAGCAATCTCTCTGTTTGAAATTTTGACAGCTGCCGGACATCAAGTGGTTTCAGTGATGGTTGGCATGGATAATGAAAATAAAATTCCCTCGTTTTTTCGAGAAAAAATTTCGGTAAAAATTGATACTTTCTCCGCACCAAGTTTAGTTTACGGACAAACCAAAGCCTTGAAAGTATGGGATACCATTAGTACGCATTTGAAGAAAATTCGTAAATATCGCAAAAGTGTTCAGTTTTTAGCGAAAAAAGTAGAAGAATATCAACCCGATGTAATTGTCAATTTCTACGATATGATCTGTGGATTATACGCCCATTTTTATCGCCCAACCATTCCCGTTGTTTGCATTGGACACCAGTATTTATTATTACACCAATCTTTTATTTCCCTGCCTAACAAACATATTGATAGGTTTTTATTGAACCTAAATACGAAAGTAACGGCTTTAAATTCTACTCGTAAATTAGCCCTTTCTTTCGTGCAAATGCCTGATGATAAGGTACATAGTATTTCAGTAACGCCCCCACTTCTTCGGGATGAGGTTAAAAAATTAACGCCTAGCTATAAACCTTTTGTTTTAGCGTATATTACGCATCACAAACTTGGCGAGGATATTATCAATTGGCATGCTAACAATCGTGAGGTACAAATTCATTGTTTTTGGAATAACCCAGAATTTGCGGATGAATGGCAATTCAGAGAAAATCTAACCTTTCATCAAGTGAATTCTGAAAAGTTTTTGCGAATGATGCAAGATTGTTCTGGACTGGTTTGCACCGCTGGATTTGAATCGGTTTGTGAGGCAATGTATTTAGGAAAACCGATTATGATGGTTCCCGTTCCGAATCACATCGAACAAGAAATTAATGCTTGGGATGGAGCAAGAGCTGGTGCTGGAATTGCTGAAACGGCTTTTGATTTGAGTAGATTTATTTCGTATCTTCCTGTTCATCAAGACATTAGCGAAGATTTTAAAGCTTGGCAAGGACAAACCTCACAATTATTTTTGAAGAATTTGGAAGAAGTTGCTCAGAAAGAAGCCGAGATTTATACTTTTAAAAGTAGAAGTGGCAATATTTTATCAAAATCTTTCAGAAGAGCTTTAGGGTTCTAAAATTTAATATTAAAAACTGAGAAAAAGGACTTACTTTTGCACCCCACAAAATTGAGGTGTAAATGCAAGATAATCAGATAATTAATAATACGGTTGAATCTCACATTCAATCTGACAATTTTTGTAAGCGTGCTTTCGGCCATGATTTTGTTTGGGGTGTAGCCATGGCTTCTTTTCAAAATGAAGGTGCTTGGAATTTAGATGGGAAAGGGGAATCAATTTGGGATAAATATGCTCATAAAAAAAATCGTATTAATGACCGTCAAAATGCCGATGATGCCTGTGAATTTTATCATCGCTTTGAAGAAGATATTTTACTCGCTAAATCGCTCAATTTCAATACTTTCCGCTTCTCAATTTCATGGTCACGGATCCTGCCAAACGGAATTGGTAAGGTTAACGCCGCAGGATTGGAGTTTTATCATCAAGTAGTTGATTGTTGTTTAGAAAATGGACTTGAACCTTTTGTAACCCTTTATCATTGGGACTTACCACAGGTGTTGGAAGACCGAGGTGGTTGGACAAATCGTGAGATAATTAATTGGTTTTCAGATTATTGTGAAGTGGTTACTCGTGAATTTTCTGGAAAAATAAAACATTGGATGGTACTTAACGAACCTGCCGGATTTGTGGGTTTAGGTTATATGACGGGCTATCACGCCCCTGGTCGGATGGGTATGCGTAACTTTTTGCCTGCCATTCATCATGCTGCCATTTGTCAGGCTGAAGGTGGCAGAATTATTCGAAAAAATGTCCCCGAGGCTGTCATTGGTACTACTTTTTCGTGTTCATTTATCGAGCCTCATTCGCACAAAAAAGCGGATATTCAAGCTGCTAAAAAGACGGATGCTTTACTAAATCGACTGTTTCTTGAACCCGCTTTGGGCTTAGGTTATCCTGTGCAGGAATTACCATTTCTGGATAAAATGGTCAAAAAATACGTTCAAGAAGGAGATATGGAGAAATTAGCGTTTGATTTCGACTTTATTGGACTTCAAAATTACTTCAAAGTGGTGGTTAAATATGTTTGGTGGATGCCTTATTTGGGTGCCTCAGAAGTAAAACCACATAAACGTAATGTAAAAGAATTGACTGATATGGGATGGGAAATTTCGCCCGATGGAATTTTTCAAATACTCAATCAACTATCTCAATATCAAGGGATTAAACAAATAATTATTACCGAAAATGGTGCTGCCTTCAAGGATAATTTAGTCGATGGACGTGTGAATGATACCGAAAGAATTGCCTTTTATGAAAGTTATTTGCAACACGTTTTGAAAGCCAAAGAATCGGGTATAAAAGTGAATGGGTATATGGCCTGGACATTAACCGATAACTTTGAATGGACAGAAGGATACAAACCAAAATTTGGCTTAATTCATATTGATTTTAAAACCCAAAAAAGAACC
>JBBAKZ010000175.1:3655-6158 GCA_040403275.1 Arcicella sp.
AAAGAACCATCAAAGACTCTGGAAAATGGTTTAGAGATTTTTTGTCGGAGTAATTATTTTTAGGTTATATTATCTTTAATGGCTAAGCAGTATTTGGTTTGCGATTGATAGGAAATAAAATATCTCGTAAAATACTCATAATAAGTAAATGATAGAAAATGACATAACTTATTGGAAGTTGAACCAAGAAAAGTTATCTAGCAGTCTATCAGTCGATATTTCCTCAACTGAATACTCACAACTCTTTATTCCCTTGTTTAAAGCGTAATTTCGACTTCTCGAAATTTATTTCTACTTTCGATAAGTTCCCTAAAATATTTTAGGATAAAAATTATTAAAAAATTTATTAAACAATGTGCTTATTTATCAATAATTTGGACGTTCCACGGGCAATTTATTGATTGCATTTCAATGAAACTTAGGCCACTAAAGCCTGTTCGATATTCCATTTGATATCATCAATATGTTCAATTCCTAGTGAAATTCTCAATTGCCTAGGTTCAACGCCCGCCGTTTTTTGTTCTACCTCAGAAAGTTGTGAATGAGTTGATGTGAAGCAGGCAACCCGTCAAGTTAAGGTTTTCAGGCCTTGAAGTAGCAAAAATGAATTAAACAGACTTTTTCAAGGACTCCAATCTCCCAAACCTTCCACGCTTGCACGAATGATAAATTGAATATTTCCGAATGGCTCACCCATGCCAAAGACTTCGTTCAACACCAAGCCATGATAATTCGGTAAAGAAGATTTATTTGAAGCAATCAAAACAGCCATTATCAACCAAAGAGCGTGAGTTAAAGGTTATGGATAGGAAAGCCTACTGGCGACTATATAGCAAAGGCGTTGAATTAATTAATGCCGTACAGATAATTTATTTAGCCCAAGAAATTACGATTGCCCAAATTAATTTCACCTTGAATTTAGGTAACTTATCGTTTCGAAAATTAAATTTTCTGATAAACCTTTAAGTTGAAAATCTAAATAGTTCACTAATAAGCACTACCTTCAATAAACAATTTTGGTTCAAATGAAAAATACATCCATAATACCTGATAAAAAGGTAGTTTCTCCCAAAGACTTACGCACGCAACTTAGCATAGTTAAGGAAAATGCAACGGATAACCAACCTAATTCAAAATCTACCCCTAAAGTAGTACACCCTTTTACAGTGGTTGCCATTGGTGCATCTGCTGGAGGGCTTGAGGCCGTAACCCAATTGTTACAAAATTTATCTCCTACCACGGGTATGGCTTATATTTTTGTACAGCACCTAAGCCCTGACCATAAAAGTATGCTCACGGCCATCCTATCCAAACTAACTTCGATGAAAGTGCAGGATATTGATGATATGGAAAAGATGCAACCCAATAATTTTTATATTATTCCTTTTAATAAAGAAATTGAGGTGGTTGATGGACACATAAAATTATTACCACGGCTTAAAAATAGAACTTCTAATCTATCCATTGATGTGTTGTTTTCTTCCTTAGCCGAAACCCATAAGGAAAATGTCATTGGCATTGTACTGTCGGGTAGTGCCAACGATGGAACAAGGGGTTTGAAAGAAGTAAAATTGGCGGGTGGACTCACTTTTGCACAGGATGATTCTGCCAAATTTAAAAGTATGCCGCATTCTGCTATCAGCGAAGGTGTGGTAGATTTTGTGCTTTCACCCGTCGGTATTGCAAACGAGTTGAACTGGTTGAGTAAACATCCCTTGGTAAAACGGAATGTATTAAAACTTACACCCGAAGATGCTATTGAAAACAATAATCTGGACTTAATGACTATTTTGCAAATGTTGAAAAAACGGAAAAACGTTGATTTTAGCCATTACAAAATGAATACCATTAAGCGGCGAATGTTGCGAAGAATGATTACTCATAAAATTAAAACAATCGACCTATACGCTCAATTACTCCTTGAAAATAACGAAGAATTGGATATTTTATATCAAGATTTATTGATAAATGTAACCGAATTTTTTAGAGACACCGAAGCATTTTCATTGCTAAAAAAGACCATTTTACCTCGGCTCTTCAAAAGCAAAATGCAAGGAGATACCTTGCGAATTTGGGTAGCAGCTTGTGCCACGGGCGAAGAAGTATATTCTATTGCCATGACCTTGCTCGAAATTCAGCAAAATAGGTCAATTAATACCCCTTTTCAGATTTTTGGATCAGACCTTAGCGCTACGGCAATTGGGATTGCTCGCAATGGTGAATATTCCATTAATCAACTTAAAAATGTTTCGCCAATACGCCTCCAGCAGTTTTTTACGAAATCAAAAGATAAATATCGTATCTCTAAATCGTTGCGTGACGTTTGTGTTTTTGCTCAACATAATATTCTGAATGATCCGCCTTTTTCTCGCATGGATTTTATCAGTTGCCGAAATTTTTTAATTTACCTTGATAATTTTGCTCAGAAAAAAGTACTCAATACGCTCCATTATGCGCTGAACGATGGCGGTTGTTTAATGCTTGGCAAATCTGAGACCATTGG
>JBBAKZ010000175.1:6168-6704 GCA_040403275.1 Arcicella sp.
TTTAAGTTTTACACCCGTAAAAAGAATTCTGGTTCGCTCAGAAACCTCGATATAACGACTCGTATTTCGCAAGTTGGTTTAATTCAAACTTCTACTCCTTCTATCACTATCCCTAAAAAAATTCCCGTGTCCACAAACAGTAATCTTGGTAATGCTTTTGATCTGCTGTTGCTCGCTCAATATGTACCAGCGAGTGTAATAATCAATTATGACTTGGAAATTCTCCAGTTCAAAGGAAATACCGCACCGTATCTTCAAAACTCATCGGGTAAGGCCAGTTTTAATATTTTAAAAATGGCTCATGCTGAAATTACGTTTGAATTGCGAAGTGCCATTCATCTTGCCATAAAATCCAATCAAGTTGTGCGAAAAACTGGCATTGAAATGAATCGTGATGTCGTAAATAACTTGGTTAAAGTCCTTATAATTGAGGTAGCCCCACTAAAAATTGAAGGAGAAGAGCCTTTGTTAATAGTTGTATTTACGGGTCAAGATATTGAATTAAGCTCTTTCCCTACGACACCTGCCAAAAATAA
>JBBAKZ010000176.1:0-6686 GCA_040403275.1 Arcicella sp.
AAAGCATTTTTTGGTATTCAGCATTTAATAAATCTTTGCACCAGTCAGTTTTCATACTCGCTAAAGCAATTTGTGCTTTCTGTGTTCTAATTTTTATATCCAGTCTTGCCCAATTTTCTTGAAGCTTAAAAAAGTCAGCTTTTGAAGGAACAAATGCACTATCTAAAAAAGCAATTAATCTGGGGTAAAGCACTGGAATATCAGCATTACGACGTAATGAAACGATATAGTCTATTTTTTTAGTTAAATTTTTAGCGTAAGAAACTGAATCTTGTGGCAAAGTATTTTTTACAAGATTTATCAAAGAATTGAACTCTGTTCTTTCATTATCATTTTGGCAATAATACTTTCTGATAAAATCAATATCATCAAAATCTTTTGAATAGAATATTCTCGAATTCATAAAAGTGTACAAGTATCTATAAAAATTTATGCCTTTTTGAGAAGTAAGATAGCTTTTTTGTTTTATGATTTTTTCCCATAAACTTTTATCCATGGTTTTTAAGTTTGAATAGTGTTTAATGAAAATCCCTCCATAATAGTCAGCCAATCTTTCATCCTCAATGAGCCAAGCATATTTAGAAGGATTTTTGCTGATAAAGGTGCTATCTATTTTTTTGATTTCGGAAGATAAACTATCATATATCACGATAAACTTCTCGTATGGTATTGCACTTTTTTTTCCAAATCTATAGTCTTCTTTTGCTTGAGTAAAAAAATCCTTACGGTCTTCTTTGAATAAGCTATGCGTGTTCAAATACGTATTTAATTCTCCCTCTTGACCCAAATATTGTACGCCATCTCCAATCATATAAATTTTATGTTGTTTGGCTTTTTGCCAATCAATTTCAATCAATAAATCAGAATGAGCATAAATATTGGCTCTAAATTCCGTTCCAATTTTTAACCAGATTTTTTGATATGGCAAATTGTTATCAAGTTCAAGGCTAAACGTTCCGTCTGCATTTAAAACGGTGGTTTTTGTAACTCCTTCAATATTTAAAACATTGGGTAATCCATAAGAAATAGAAACTTTACTTAATTCATCTAACGAAATACCAGATATTTTACCTTTTACAATTGGCACTTTTCGAGTTTTGAGATACTCATTAAATTGGGGGTCTTCAAATGCTACCGCATCTTTGGGGATTTGTGAGAATGCTAAAAAATTGGATAGAACAAGCAAAATTGATAAAACAATGTTTTTCATGATTAAAGTGTTTAATGATTGAATAATTAGTAGAAGTGTGTTTAGTGATGTATGTAAAGTAAAAAAAGGATAGTTTTCTATCAGCGAAAACTATCCTCAATAAAAAATATAATATCAATAATCTCCCCCAGCGCCACCGCCACCAAAATCGCCACCACCAAAGCCGCCGAATCCTCCGCCACTATCACCGCCAGAACTTCCACCACCCCAACCAGACGAACCGCCCGATGAGAAAATGATGGGGCCAGCCCAACCGCCGCCCATAAAGCCGCCTCCGCCACTGCGTCCGCCTTTGCTATTTCTGCCGATAATGTATAGGATAATAATGACTACCAAAATAATGATAAGAAACGGAATAACCGAACCATCATCTTCCGATGGTTCCGCTTCAAATTCACCTGAAGCCCTTTTCATGATTTCGGAAGTGGCTTCGTCGAGACCTTGATAAAATTGCCCTGCTTGGAAATTGGGCTTCAAAATAGTGTTAATGATTCTTTTAGAAACGGCATCGGTAATGGTTGCTTCCATGCCTCGCCCCGTCACGATTCTGAGTTTTCGGGTTTCGGTTGCCCACAAAAGTACCAAGCCATTGTTTTTGTCTTTTTGACCCACGCCCCAATCTTTCGCAATTTTCATGGCGTAATCGTAGGGGTCAGAATCTCCCGTCGTTTTTACGATGACAATGGCAATTTGCGTGGAGGTAGTGTCGGAATATCCTTTGAGTTTTTGTTCCAAAGATTGTAATTCCGAAGGCGATAATTTCATGACAAAATCATTGACCAATCTGGGAGGATTGGGTTTTGCTGGAATATCCTGTGCGTTCAATTTTGCGGTGAACAGTAAGCAGTGAGCAGTAAAAAAGAAATATATAATTAATTTTCTGGACATGAAATTATGTTGATTCGAAAGTAGTACGGGTTATATCCCATCAAATTTGAGTATTATTCACGAGTTGCTATCTCTTGGTGCATTAAATTACCCAAACGAAATATCATCGGGCAATTCATTTACATCATCTGATTGATACGGAAAGAAATGCTTTAATTGTTCGCCCGCCGAGTGAATGCCTTGGGCTAAACCTTCGGCAAAAAGTCCTTGTGAAAAGTTGGTTTTAAGCAGATTTTTAGTGGTTTCCCAGAAGTTTTCGGGAACAACTTTGTCAATGCCTTTATCGCCTAAAACGGCAAATTTCCTGTCATCGGTCGAAAGGTAAAAAAGTACGCCATTTAGTTGGGTGGTATTTCCCATCCCAAGTTCAATAAATACTTGGGAGGCACGGTCGAGGACATTATTGGTAGGGCATATTTTTTCAATATGCACACGGATTTCCCCCGAACTATTACGTTCAGCCGCTTGAATAGCCTTGGTTATATCGGCTTTTTGAGAATCAGAAAGAAAATTTAGGGGCATGAGTTTTTCGGTAAACAGTGAAGGGAATCGGTTCATGGTAAAGGATAAATGGTACAAGAGGAAGAATAAACGGTGAATCTTTGACCGTTCACCGTTTACCTTTCACCGTGTACCGAAGATTATTTTGCGTCTCCACCAAAATCAACGGTTGGGGCTTTTGAAGCACCTGCATCGGCTTGGAAATATCCTTTGGTCGTGAATCCAGAGAAGCTGGCAATTAAGCTGTTAGGGAAAGTTACAATTTTGTTGTTAAATCCTTTTGCAGTTCCGTTGAAACGGTCTCTTTCTTCTTTAATACGGTTTTCAGTACCTTCCAATTGCGATTGTAATTCCGAGAAATTTTCGGTTGCTTTCAATTGTGGATAATTCTCAGCAACTGCCATCAAACGTGATAATGAACCACTCAATTGACTTTGTGCCGCTTGGTATTTTTGGATATTTTCGGGCGTTAAATCATTCGCATCCAATTTTATTTGCGTTGCACTTGCACGGGCATTAATAACATCGGTAAGCGTACTTTTTTCAAAATTGGCAACCCCTTGAACCGTTTTTACCAAGTTAGGAATTAAATCCGCACGTCGTTGATAAGCGGTTTCGACATTCGCCCAAGAAGCCTCAACTTCCTGATTTCCAGTAGCCATTCCGTTTCTAACACCAATACCCCAAAATAATACTAAGGCAGCAACGCCTAATCCGATAAGAAGTCCTTTTGACATAATTTTTTTAAGTTGAAAATTTGGTAATTTAAAGATTAATTAATTTTGATAATTTGTTTAATAACTTAATAATTGAGATTAATAACATGTTGAGAGATCTTATCTGCTATAATAGAAAATTGTTAACTCATCAAAATATAAAATTATTACTCAAATTTAAATATTTTTTTGAAATACTGATGAAATCTGTGGCGAATATTTGGTTTTTGGTGGGTAACGGTTGTTTTTCGTTATGGACTTGAAGACTTAATTTACTCATTTTAGGAAGGAATATTTGAAATGTTTTTCCTAAGTATTAAACGGAAAATATTCTCTTTTGTACGGTTGTTAAAAGAGAATCAGCTAAAAATTATTTTGGAAGTATCTACTATTTTATTTGACGTAAAAGCCCTGTCAGCGGTTAATTTTTATACTGCGCCAAATAGTATTTACTAATTAATCACTTTGAAATTTATGTTGATTTCAAGAGCCAATTAGCATGCTATGTACGGAATCCAAAAAGCAGAAACCCATTAATATATTTCCAACTGTATTGCTAAATTGTTATGTTTCTATCTCTTGCAATAACTTTCCAATGATCAACTACGCAATTTTCTTGCACTACTTTTACTTCATTATACAAAGCAACTGTGGGACAAATGTGCATGGGAACGCCATACCAAATGTCTCCAAGCGTGTATTTATCGGTATTTTCAACTTGAACAACCAAGTGTTCTTCACTTTGACCGATAGGAATGATCTCATCACTAATCAAAAAGTTAATGCGAGGTAAAGGTTTTTCAGCGGCAATAGATTTATGGCCTAAATCCAGACAAAGCGTTGTTTTATCAAGGATAGAAATAATTCTAGTAGCGATGATTCCCGCCCAAAGAAAATCAAAATCTGGCATCATCTCTTGGTATCCTGCATCCCAAAAAATGAAAGTGCCCGGGCTCACTCCAACGTCGGGATGAGCGAGTGCGTGCAGCGAGAAAGTAGGGGTGCCACCCACCACAATTTTTAGTTTTTTTTCCGCAAGTTTTTCAATTTCAAGTTGTACAAGCAAGATTAATTGGAATACTTTATCGGCTTTGTGTTTCCTTTCCAAAACGTCCGTGTCGTGGATATGCCCATCGTAGGCGTGAAGGCCAATCACATGGATTCCCTTTAAATTGAGGCAATTTGTATATAAATTCAACGCATTTTCCACCGAAATTCCCGTGCGATTCATGCCTACATTTACGTCAATATAAACATCCAATAAATCATCCATAAAACAAGCCGAAAGTTGTTTTGCGACTTGGATATTATCAATCAAACAGGAGAATTTTGTTTCGGGATATTGCTGTTTTAAAGTTTGTAGGCGTTTGATTTTTGGCCCTAAAACTGGATAGGCAATGAGGACATCTTTTGCTTTTGCGATGCCCAACATTTCAGCTTCCGCAATAGTAGCACATTTGAATTGATGAATACCCGCTTGTATCATCATTTCCGTGATTTCCAAGAGTTTATGGGTTTTTACGTGGGGACGTAATTGCTCAATGGAATGCACCAATGCGATGGTTTTTTCGATGTTTTGTTTGGCTCTTTCTTGATAAATCAACAAAGCGGGCGTATCAATTTCTTCAATATTTTTTATGTCAAACCAGTTCATGAGGAGGGGATTTGTTAAATGACCTTCAATTTACGAAATTACACAAACAAAAATCCCATGACCAATTTAAGGCGATAGGATTTTTAATTAATGTTTGGAAAACGTTAAGTTGAGGGCTTTTTCAGAGAAAAATAAAGCGAAATAAATCCTATTAATGCTGCAATAATTGAAGCAATGAGAATGGTAATTTTTGAACCATTTTGTAGCTCAGAATCATCAAAAGCGAGTAAGGTTATAAAAATAGACATGGTAAATCCGATGCCTCCTAAAAATCCAACACCAATAATTGACTTCCAGTTTAAGTCGTCGGGCAGTTTACAAATTCCAAAGTTGACTGCCAAAAAAGTGAGTAGCACAATACCAATTGGCTTTCCAATAACCAATCCCAAAGAAATGCCTAAACTAAATTTCTGCGAAATGATTTCCCCTAAATCCGGGTTTACGATAATGGCGGTATTGGCTAATGCGAATAAAGGAAGAATAATAAACGCTACTGGTTTATGTAAAAAATGCTGCAAAATATAAGAACTTGATTTCTGATCGCCATTGCCAAATGGAATTGCAAAGGCTAAAAGAACCCCCGTTATGGTAGCGTGAACTCCTGAATTCAACATAAAATACCACATGGCAATTCCGCCAATTAAGTAGGGAATGAGATTTCTGATTTTCAACTGATTCAACACAATTAGGGTTATGAAAATACCCAAAGCGATGAACAAATTCAACCAAATAATTGCTTTGGTATAAAAAATAGCAATCACCATAATGGCTCCTAAATCATCAATTACAGCCAATGCGGTAAGAAATACTTTGAGCGAAGTAGGAACTTTATTACCCAATAAAGACAAAACCCCGAGGGCAAAAGCAATATCGGTTGCCATAGGAATACCAGCTCCTGATTGCGTAGAAGTACCAAAATTGAGTAATAAATATATCCCCGCAGGAATCATCATACCTCCCAGAGCACCAAAAATTGGCAAAAGTGCGTCTTTAATGTTTGAGAGCTCGCCAATGTAAATTTCCCTTTCTAATTCGAGTCCGATAAGCAAGAAAAAGATAGTCATCAAGCCATCGTTAATCCAGTATTCAATGCTTTGTCCGCCCAGGTTAGTGTGCCAAAAATGAGCGTATTCGCCCCCGTAATTGGTATTTGCCAAAAATATTGAAATAATTGTACAAGCGATTAAGGTGATACCACCCGATTTTTCGCTGTCAGAAAAGTCTTTAAATAATTTTGTTATTGTCATCGCAGGATTGCTTAAAATTTAAGTTTCAATAATCCTAATTAAGCAGTTTATTAGAATTTTAACTTTTTCATTGAGCTATTAAACCACTTCAACGATTTTAACTCCTTGCGTTTTCAAAAATCCAATTGGCGTCATAAATTTCTCTAATCCATTGGTTTTTAGTACATTAAGTACATCCTCGGCTTTGTATTTGTTCACCGAAATTAACAATCCGCCCGAGGTTTGTGGATCGGCTAAAATGGCCCATTTCTCTTCGGACATTTCACCAATTTTATGCCCGTAACTATCTCTATTTCTGTTGGTTCCGCCTGGTATTGAACCTTGGGCAATGTATTCAAAAATGGATTCGGTAATTAAAGGGATATTTTCAAAATCAATCACCGCACTCAATCCACTTCCTTCTGCCATTTCGGTAAGATGTCCCAAAAGTCCAAAACCCGTTACGTCCGTCATGGCATTTACTGAAACTA
>JBBAKZ010000177.1:0-6681 GCA_040403275.1 Arcicella sp.
ATCGCTACTGCTTCACCTTCTGGTTTGTAAACCAAATTTATTTTTGTATAAGGAAATGTTTTTTCAAAAGCCATTTTTTCAGCCTCAATAATTTGCTGAAACGACTCATCAACGGCAACCGTTATTTCACCATTTGCAGGTGAATCTAAAGCTTTGCCATCCTTATCTTTTCCTCTTCCACAAGATGCTAATAGAGCTGTTCCAGCTATCATTAACATTAATATTTTTATACTTTTCATATTGTTGTACAGCTATCAGTACTTGACTTTTAGCTTTTTATTTGTCTCAGATTAAAATTTTACGCTTAACACTATCATCTTCTTACCACATATTTATTGGTCGAACGATTATTAGACTAAAATCAATGATTATCCTTTTCTTCCATCATAATACTCATAGTCATCATCATTATCGTCATCTTCTCTAAATTTTTCATAAACTCGCCAAGCTCTGTACAAACCATAGATAATCAATAAAGCTGACAAACCATAAACATACGTTTTAGAAGGCAACATCATTTGTGCAAAATTTGATTCTGGATAAATTATTAATAATATTCCTATTATGGAATACGATAACGCCATAAGGGCATTGACTATTGCAAAGGCTTTATTTTGCATTATTTTAGGGTTTAGCAGATTCTACTATTTATGGAGGTTGAAATACTAAAATTTAAAATTTTAGGACTAAGTGCAAAAACTCAAAATTATTCAACGCATAAATGGACTATCTTTTAAAAATGAAACCTGCCAGTTTCCTGACAGGTTTTCAAATTTACACAATGATTTTTCGATTACTCGAATACTATTCTGACAATTGGAAGTTGATAGGAATGGTAAATCTTGAACGTACTGCACGACCCGACTGCTTGCCTGGTGTCCATCTTGGAACCGATTTGATTACTCTAACTGCTTCTTCATCACAACCAAATCCTACTGATTTCAAAACATCAACGTTCTGAATAGAACCATCCGTATTCACCACAAATTGGATATATACTTTACCTGACACGTTAGCACGTTGTGCAGCAGCGGGGTATTTAAGGTTCTTCTGTAAGAATTTACCAAAAGCTCCCATACCTCCAGGAAATTCAGCATTTTGTTCAACCGCCGTAAAGATTTCTTCTTCTTTTGGCTTGGGTGGTTCAACGGGTGCTTCTTCTCTCGGTTTCGCATCAGGGTCGGTTGGTGGTGCTTCTACTTCTGTTTCACCTTTCACAGTTTCAGAGGCAGTATTACCTTTCACCTCTTCTGGTGGTGGTTCTGGTTTTGTTACCTCTTCATCTTTTTTGATTTCAGGAGGTAAGAATTTTGTCGTCGTCACCTGCGGAATTTCTTTCGGTGGTGGTGGTGGCGGCGGTGGTGGCGGTGGTGGCGGTGTTTTGCTCTCTGGTGGTGGCTGGTCAATTTTCATGACATTGGCCGTTACTTCAACTTTATTTTTTGCTAAGGTTTCTGTTATTTTGTTATAGGCAAAAGACAAAGCAAAAACGGCTGAAACAGAAGCTATACCTACCAATAAAGACCTTGTAACCACTTTAGGATATTCCTTCCGCAAGACAAAAGCTCCGTAGCTTTTGTTCTTATCTCGGAAAATAATATCATCCAATGTTTGATTTGGACTTATTACGTTTGACATAATTCTCTGATGTTAAGGGTAGTTATTTTCTTTAATTATTTGAAAAATAAAAAAATCTAAATAATCTACCAAATAAACTTTTTTTGTGGATTCCCACGAATTAAAATTAAAACTATTTTTTTAGTTATAAAAATATTTTAACTACTTTTTTTTAGTTTTAAATTATAATCCTGACTTTTTAACTAATTCTTCCGAAGAGGGGTCAATTCCTAAGATGGCATAACGCTTATTTCCTGTGATAGCACATTCATCAAGTAAATCAACCATATTCTTATATTTTGCACCTTTCGCAGCTTTAATTACAATAGTGAAGTTATCACCAATTCTTTTCTTATAATCAAACAGGATTGTACGAATACCTTTGTTTGAATAATCAGTTTTTAGCAATTGAGTAGTCGCATCGGTCGGAAGTCCTTGATAGTAATATACTTTCGTGGAATCAGGAATAACTGTCAATGTTTCAGACATTTTTACTTCTGATTTTTCATCTTTCTCCGTTTTGTCAGGCATATTCAACTGCATTACTACGGGCTTAGCTAACGTCGTGGTTAGCATAAAAAAGGTTATTAGTAGAAAGCCTAAATCCACCATTGGTGTCATATCAATTTTCGTTGATGCTTTCTTACTACGTTTTTTACCACCTTTTTTGCCCCCACCGTCTTGACTTATTTCTGCCATTTTTTGGGGAATGTTAGATAGTTGATAATTGATATTTAATAATTAACAGTTGAAAAAATCATCCATTAGTTTATTAACCTTTCAATTATTTAGTTGTATTTAATCATTTGCTCCTAAACCTTATAAATTTAGTCTGTAGAGAGTTAAAAAACTATTAAGTGTTCTCTATCAACTACTAACTGGTTTATAAGACCCTGCCTTTCGAGAGAGAGGCAGGGTTAAAACTACTGAGTACAACTAAAATAAAATTATTTTGGCTTACCTTCTGGCGATGTTATCAACTGAAAAACGTTGATATTCTGATCTTGCAAAGTGCTAACAATTGAGTTAAACACTTTATAGTTAGAATTTGCATCCCCTTTGATAGCCACCTTTAGGGCTGGATTCGCAATTTTTGCGTAACTAACCCAAAGAAAAAGTTCATTGTTTGCAGTATCCAATGGAATGCCTTTCAATAAACCTTGAGCTTTCACATCCGAAGGTTTCATTCCTAAAACCTGACGCATTGCACCTGCTGGGTAGCCTACTAATTCAGAAGCGTTATAGTTCTTCTGCATTTCTGGAGTAACAGTTATTCCCATGCGGTTTGCCATTCTTTCCAGCATGGCATCTTTAGCAATTTTGTCTTCAGTTCCTAAGAAAATTCCTCCAGTTGGTCCAACTGAGATGGTCAAATAACCTTCCCCAGCTGGGAGTTTCTTCTCTGAAATAGATGTAGGTGGTGTGATTGTTACGGCTTCTTCGGGCTTAAACTTTGCAGTTAGCATGAAGAAAGTCAGTAGCAAAAACGCCACGTCGCACATCGCTGTCATATCGAGAGAAACGCTTTGTCGTTTTGCTTTAACTTTTGACATAATATTGTTTAGTTATGAGTGTTGAGTTATAAGTTATGAGTTACGTTAAAGCGTATTAATTAAAATTCAAATTAACGAATAACTGTTTAACAGAAACGAATAACTATCAATTATGGTGAGTTGCATAGTTTTGGTTGATACTTAAACCAATTTCATCAACGCTATAAGTCAATTCGTCAATTTTAGACGTAAAGAAGTTATATGCAATGATACATACTGCTGATGTACCGATACCTAAAGCCGTATTTACAAGGGCTTCAGAAATACCGTTTGCTAAAGCCGTTGAATCGGTTGAACCACCTGAGTTACCAAGTGCCGAGAACGCTTTAATCATACCGATTACTGTTCCTAATAGACCGATTAGGGTAGATACTGATGCCAATGTAGCGATGATTGTCAAGTTTTTCTCCAACATTGGTAATTCCAATGAAGTAGCTTCTTCAACTTCTTTGCTAAGGGCGGCCAATTTTTGCTCTTTGTCTAATGAACCGTCAGATGTTAATTGCTTGTATTTTTTTACAGCCGCTAACGTTACGTTTCCTACCGAACCTTTTTGTTTGTCGCACTCCTTCAATGCTGCGTCTGTATCGTCTTTGTCTAACAAAGATTGGATTTTACGAACGAATGCGTTTACATCTCCACTTCCTTTTGCTTTTCCGATGGTGATAAGACGCTCAATTGAGAATGTCAAAGCAGTCAAAAAGCAAGTCATTAATATTGGCACAATAACACCGCCTTTAAAAGCGATGGCGAGATAATCGCCTTGTTTTGGGGCACCTTCATTTGTACCGCCTTCGAAACGAGAACCGTCACCCATAACAAAATGGAAAAACAATTCTGCAAGAACAAAAAGAATTAACATAACCACGCCTGCTGGAATGCCGCCTGATTTTTTTTGAGCTGGTGCTGCTGGTTTAGCAGCTGGGGTTTTTGCTTGTGTACTCATTAGTTTGGTAATTTTGGGTTTAAGTTAAAACACAGTTTTAGGTGAATTTTAAAATAAAAAAATGAAAAATGACTTCTTAGCAAAATAATCTATTGAAATAGATTGCTTAGACAGTTTGACAAATCTAACATAAATTTTTTTTAGTTTTTATATGCTTCGTGTCAAGTTTTGTTAAAAAAATATTCAACAAAACCTTTGGATTGTACTATCTTAATAAAAACGTCTGTTTTGAAACTTTTTTGAGGTACTATTTCAAGAAAATAATTTTTCGTAGAAAACGTATGATTTTTCATAGTTACCTATTTTTCAGAAAAACTTGCCAAAAATTCGCTCAATTATCTCATTTTCGTGAGTAGTTTCTGGATGTGTAAAATGGGGTAAAATACTTACCATTTTTTCTAATTTTGTATTATTTCCTCGGATAAAAATTTCTATTCCTGCTGGATTATCAAGTAGATTAGTTAACAAAGACCATAGTTTTGAAAAATTACTGTCTATCTCAGTGTCAATTAAAATGATTTTTTTTTCTGATTCTGAGAGTAATTTATTGGCATAACCTATGATTAATGGGTCGGAATGATTATCAATATCGTAAAAAATGGTTTTAATATTTCTCTCTTTGAGTTCTGAAATAATAGGATGGAAGAATTTTACATGCTCGGGACGGTCAGTAATTTGTATATTTAGCAATAGATTCATCGTTTTTCAAATGATTTTAAGTTTAATTACTGGGTAATAAATGGTCAAAAGGTATTCCCTAATTAATCCAAATTTACGGGTCATTTTTCGAATAAATAAATCTTGTTTTCTAATTTTACTCTCTTCCTCGTTAGGATTTTTAGGATTAGGCTCTTACCTTCATAGCTTATAAATCACAAATTCATTTGGCACAAGTATATCAATATAACAGAGAAAATTCAAAACGGAATAATAAGGCTTTGCCTCTGAAACAGGCAATTGAAGACATGCTTGAAATGTATAAGTTGCGTTCTAAATTCAATGAAACTTATATCGTGGCCTATTGGGAACAAATCATGGGGCTGCCCATTTCTTCCAGAACGACGGAAATTTATATTAAGGAAAAAAAGCTTTTTGTTCAATTGGATTCTGCTCCCTTAAGAAATGAATTATTGATGGCGAAATCTAAAATTGTTGCCTTGATTAATAAGGAAGTAGGGGAAGAAATTATTGATGATGTGGTTTTTATTTGAAAGGTGGATAATTAGCATTGAAAAACCTTCACTCTTGAATTCCGTTGCTTACTCTGTTCTTCTTTTCATTTCACTTTTCAACCCAAAATACTTTATCATATAAATCAAGGATAATAATCCAAAAGATACCAAAAGTGAAATTAATAAGGTTTCCTCCTGTTGGGTTTCTTCAATGATGTGATGATTTTGTTTAGTGTAGCCTTTATGCCTTTCGGTCGTTTCGAGCAATTCTCTATTTTTCTGCGTCAATTCGTTATTTTGCCTAATTAAGTCATTGTATTTATTGGTAAATTCTATTTTTGAATTTTCTTGAATATGGGTCAATTCTGCCAAAATTTCATTGTCTTTCTTCATAATTTCGTTCAAGGCATCAATGGTTGTTTGTAAATCGCCTGTTGAACGATTGCCAAACAGCCCCGAAGTTAGGCTTTCGGTTTCTTTGTATTTTCGATAAAGATTAGCACGTTCCACCGTCAGTTTATTGATTTCTTCTTGTGCGTATAGAAAATTGGTGAAAGTAAAGAAAAGAAATATCAAAAAAGGCATTTTCATGGGTTTGAAATTTGGGTTAAAATAAAATCCCGCAAAAGGAGTTTATTTTTTGCGGGATTATTCATGAAATATGTCCTTACAAAGAATGTCTCTGGAATTCAACACCTTTTATTTCTGAAACATCTAATAATTTAATACCATACCTTTGAAAAGCTGGAGATTCAAGTTCATCTTCAGTAGGAGTTTTTTGACAGAAAGCATCTATCATTTTGCGTAAACGAAGGGTGTCATCTTCCCGATGTGTAAAAACGATTGGTTGAATTGGTATCGTTTCTTCATCTGTTGCTTCAACTCTATCCGAGATTTCTTCTTCAATTACGGGTACTTCTTCGGCAACTTGAGAAACCTCCGTGGGAGTTTCTTTTTTATCAAATCCTGCCGCAATCACGGTAATACTCATTTGTTCTCCGAGCGTTTCATCAAGAATAAAACCTAATTTAAAACCTTGTGGTTGTCCACCAATAGCTTCGATAATGTGCGAAGTAATGGCTTGTTGCTCCTTCACGCCCATAATTTTTTGCTTGCTGGTTGCCACGGTTACCAAAATACGTTCGGCACCTTTAATATCACGATTGTTTAGTAAAGGTGAATCAAGTGCTTTTTCAATAACATCTTTGGCACGATTTGGTCCTTGTGCAGTTGCTTGACTCATCACGGCTTGGCCGGCATTGCTCAATACTTTTTTAACATCCTTAAAATCGGCGTTTACTTTTCCCGACTTCGTAATAACTTCGGCAACTGATTTTGCGGCATTGGCCAAAACATCATCAGCGTGTTCAAAGGCTTCAAGAATATTAAGGTC
>JBBAKZ010000178.1:0-6657 GCA_040403275.1 Arcicella sp.
ACTAATGCTTTCTACTGCCAACTAATAACTGCCCACTCAAAAATGAATTTCCCATTTTACATAGCCAAAAGATATTTCTTCGCCCGCAAGAAAACATCATTTATTTCACTCATTTCCATCATTTCGATGCTGGGCGTGGGCGTGGGAACGATGGCTTTGGTGGTGGTTTTATCGGTTTTTAATGGCTTGGAAGATTTTCAACGAGGTCTTTATAAAAGTTTTGATGCTGATTTGAAAATTAGTCCACTCAAAGGAAAAAGCTTCGATTGTCCACCCGCATTTTTGCAAAAATTAAGTAAAACTGAAGGGGTTAAAAATATCAATCAAGTCATTGAAGAAAACGTTTTGGTGCGCTACCGGGACGCTCAAATGGTCGTGAATTTGAAAGGTGTGGATGATAATTTCTTGAAACAAGAACGTTTGAAAAAATCCCTCATTGATGGCAAATTGTCGCTCAAAGAAAACGGAATTAGTCAGGCCATTGTGGGTTCGGGCGTAGCGATTACCTTAGGAATTGATGTGGATGCTTTTTTTACGCCTTTGGAAGCATGGTTTCCAAGAAACACTAAATCCAAAACGATTGATTTTACATCTTCGGATGCTTTCAATAAAATGAGCTTGATTCCTTCGGGGGTATTTACGATCGAACAACAATACGACGATAATTACATTTTTGCTCCTTTGGTTTTTGCCCAAAACTTATTTGAATATAACAACGAACGTACCTCTTTGGAAGTGCAAGTTGCTGATAGTGAGGAAATTAATAGTGTTCAACAATCATTAAATCAAACGCTTGGTAATAATTTTATTGTCCAGAATCAGGACGAACAACACGCCAGTCTTCTACGAGCCATCAAAATTGAGAAACTTTTCGTTTTCCTTACCCTCACTTTTATCATTGGGATTGCCAGTTTTAATATTTTCTTTTCACTTTCCATGTTAGCGATTGAAAAAAAAGCGGATGTAAAAACGCTCTACGCCATTGGGGCAAATACGGGAATGATTCAACGAATTTTTCTATCCGAAGGTGCCATTGTAGCATTTTCGGGAGCCATTGTGGGTTTAGTTTTAGGATACGGCTTGTGTGTTCTTCAACAAACGTACGGACTAATTTCAATGGGAATTGTGGGTGCTTTAATTGATGCTTATCCCGTAAAAATGGAATTCTCAGATTTCTTTTTTACAGCCTTGGTTGTGATAATTATTACGATGATTGCTTCCTACTTTCCTGCTAAAAAAGCGGCTTTCTTTAAGTAAACAAAATAGAACAAGGAAGAAATGGCAGCATTTTTAGTTTTCTTCCTTTCTCCTTACAAATTTCCGTCCCTCATTTTAAGTGTATTTTAGGGTAAGTTGGAACAAAATTGTGAAAATTAAGCGAACTCTTATCAATCTACTACTCCAATTTTACTTTTAGAAATCTGTATGGTTTTTGGATTTATTTAAGAGAATATTTTAATATCATATTGTAAAAAAATAATTCGAATTCACATCCTCCAATTGATCACTGTTCAAATAAAAATAAACTTTTTTGAGAATTTTACAACCTTTGGTTTTTTGTTAATGAATGTTAAACCCAATAAAGCATTCATTTTTCGACTATTTTCTGCTTAAATTCGTTTGATTATAGAACCAAACTTGAACAACAGAATATTACCAATGAAAAATATTATCGCCTTAACTTTCCTATTTTTTATTTCCCAAAATGTTTTCTCCCAACATCGTATTGAACTAAAAATCAAAGGATTACGAGATTCTACGCTTTATTTAGTACATCATTACGAAGATACTTTTCTATCGCAAGATACGGCCAAAGTAAATGCCGCTGGGCTTGCTGTTTTTGAAGGAAAAAAGAAATTACCCCCCGGATTTTACGTAGTGGCCATGGGAAGAAGTAGAATTTTTGATGTAATTATCAATGACCAAAACTTTTTGATGGAAACGGATACCGCAGATTATACCAATAATTTAAAAATTACGGGTTCGGTCGAGGCGAAATTATTTCAAGATTTTATCAGTCAGGCCAATGCAAAGGCCCAAAAATTGAGAGGAGCCAATGATGTCCAAAAACGTTTGATTTACAATGACTTAGAGCAATTTCAGAAAGATTTTGTTAAAAATCATGCGGGAACTTTTACGGGAAATATCCTTCAAGCCGGAGTAGATATTGAGGTGCCACCTTTACCCCAAAAAGCCACTTTGCAAGATACCATCAATCAATCAAATTATTATTTTAAGCACTACTGGGATAATATCAATTTATCAGACGAACGGATGTTGCGCACGCCTTTTGTGGGCAAAAAAATGGATGCGTATCTGAAAAATATTAGTTTTTTTGAACCCGATACAATTATACAAATTGCCGATGCCATTATAGAAAAAACACCCCAAAAATCTGATTTGAGAAAATATGTTGTGGGTAAATTTGCACAAAAATTCATTGCTCCCGAAATTATGGGACGGGAAGGCGTTTACATTCACGTAGCTGAAAAATACATTATCAAAGACCCCGAATCTGGTTGGGATACCTCTTCGATTCGTCGCAATAAAGAATATGTCATGAAAATGAAACCTGTGATGATTGGTAATAAGATTTTGAATATGGATATGACCGATACGCTTGACGTTTACACGCCTCTGTACGGCGTGAAGGCCAATTATACACTCGTAATGATTTATGACCCCGAATGCCACCATTGTCAAGAAACAACCAAAAAGTTGTTAGAAGAATATCCAAAATTATCAGCAAAAGGGGTTAAAATCTACATGGCTTGTGGGACGAGAGATAAGAAAAAATGGCTCAATTTTGTGCGAGAATTCAAGACAAAACCTTTTATAAATGTCTATGATTCTTACACAATGACCGATTTTGCGAATAATTTCAACACGACAGTTTACCCAAATTTGCTTTTCTTGGATAAGGATAAAAAGATTCTGGCCAATAAGAAATTGGACATTGAGCAATATTTGAAAATTATTTCTGTGGAGGAAGGGAAAAAAGTTGGTAAGAAGTAATTGGAGTTGGCAGTAGAAAGTGGGCAGTCCGGTATTTGTTAGGTATAATGAATTTACTTAAATTTCAATCATGAAAAAATATTCAAAAACAATTTTATTTTTTGCCCTTATCGTATTGTCATTCAAAGGTTTAAGCCAAGAAGTTAAAACCACAAAAGGCATCAATATTCTTTCGTATAACCATGTAGGTTTAGCCGTAAAAGACCTCAAAACCAGCGTAACTTTTTATCGTGATATTATTGGATTATCCCCTTTGGATGTGCCTGATAATATGCTGGCTATCCGCCGATGGTTTAGAGTTGCGCCAGGGCAGGAATTACATTTATTGTTAGGAAGAGAAAATCCAGTGGCGAATAATGATAAAAATGGCGCTCATTTTTCGTTATCTATCCCCACAAATTCTGCCGATGAAATTGAGGCTTTTTTGAAGGAAAAGAACGTTACGTATCATCGTCAAAAACGTTTTGATGGAGCGTATCAAATTTATGTAACCGACCCAGATGGCTACGTAATTGAATTGAATGAGCCAAAGAAATTGTAAAATTAATTGTAACAAAAACGCCTCAAAATTGATATTTTGAGGCGTTTTTGTCATTTTAACGTGATAAAAATTTTCCAGATTGTAAAGCTGAATCATCAACCACCATCGTATCTGACCATTTGTCGTGCCAGCCATTGGAATTTTCGCCTAAAAAACTAAAGGCATCAAAAGGAACGGCACGGGAAAATCCTCGGGTCACTAATTGATTAACGGTAGGTTTTGAGCCATCCCTTGAAATGGCGCTTGTTTTAGTGATAAATTTTCCTAAACTTTTCCCCGCAAAAAGTATTTCAACCAAGCTCATGTATAACCCATAAAGCAACATCGTAACAATTTGATCTGAAATATTGGGCGTGTTTTCTAATCCCTGAGAAAATGACGTGGCATCATGCCTATTAAATAAACTTAATACAGGTGGTATAAAAATGGCTACCACGAAAACAAAGACGTAAAAACCAAGTAGATCAATGAAATAATTGGCAAGCCGTTTGCCCTTTGACGTTGGAACAAGTGCTGAACGATAAATCTCATTTTCATCCATCAGGTTCTGTGGTGTTTCCATAAATAAATAGTAGTTAGATTGGATCGATATTCTTAATTCGTTAATTTTTTTCGAAACATTTCCAAATGCTCATCAGTAAAATCTAAATGCGTGACAAATCGCACTAAATGTTTACCAAATGTGGAAGACTTTATGCCTTTCTCATTCAATTTTTGGACATATTCTGAAGATAAAATTCTGTCATTCACCCTGCAAATCACAATATTCGTATCCACTGGATAAATTTCTTCAACTTCCGAAATTCCTTCCATAATTTTGCCAATTTCCTTTGCACGGGCGTGGTCTTCTGTCAATCTTTCAATGTTATTTTCTAAGGCATAAATTCCTGCGGCGGCTAAATATCCCGCTTGTCGCCAACCTCCGCCCCAACGTTTACGAACTTTTCGGGCTTTTTTGATAAATTCCGTTGTTCCTAAAAGTACCGAACCCACGGGAATTCCCAAACCTTTTGATAAACATACCGAGATGGAATCAAATTCTTTGCCAAATGCCAAAGGACTTTCTTGGGTTTCGACTAAGGCATTAAAAATTCTGGCACCATCCAAATGCAAAGCCATATTATTGGCTTGACAAACTTGCTTAATCTTCTCGATTTCAGTTAATTGATAATAGCATCCTCCACCCTTATTCACGGTATTTTCTAATGAAACTAATCTCGAAACTGGATAATGTACGTTATCCGCTTGCACCGCTTCCGAAATTTGTTCAGCCGATAAACGCCCACGGTTACCGTGCAATAAATTGACCGAAGCCGATGAATTTGCCGCAATGCCACCGCCTTCATACAAATACACGTGCGAAATTGCATCACAAATGACTTCATCGCCCTGATTTACGTGAACATTTATCGCAATTTGATTGGTCATGGTTCCCGAGGTACAAAAAAGTCCTGCTTCGTAGCCAAACATTTTAGCGGTTTTTTCTTCTAATGTTTTTACGGTAAAATCTTCCTCAAAAACATCGTCACCTACTTCCGCTGAAAACATGGCTTCCAACATCGCTGGAGACGGTTTTGTGAAAGTATCACTTCTTAATTCTATGGTCATGATATTATTTTTTTAATTTTGTCAATGGAGTGTAATATAAAACGCTTTAATCTTTCTTCAAAATGAAATCGAAAATAACGATAGAATACTGCCCAAAATGTCGCTGGCTAATGCGTTCGGCATGGTTGGCTCAGGAATTACTAACCACTTTTGAGGATGATTTGTTGGAAGTGAGCCTTCGTCCAAGTGAAGTGGCGGGGCGTTTTTGTGTAATGTTAGATGACCAGCTCATCTTCGACCGCAAGCGTGAGGGACATTTTCCCGAGGCTAAGGAACTGAAACAAATTGTTAGAGATATTATCTGTCCAGAACGTAGTTTGGGGCATTCGGATGGGAAGTGATTACCGCCTCCTATTCACCAAGTACACCCCAAAAATTACAATAAATCCGCCAATAATTTGCTCTGTTCTAAGAATTTCATCTAATAAAAAAAAGGAAATAATGGAAGTTAAAACGGGCTGGATTAATAGCGTTGGCGAGACGATGGCTGCAGGTATAAATCCTAGGGCATAATTGATTGAAAGCCAGCCCACTAAATGGCAAATTAATCCTGCCGCCATGAAAGAAAGCCAAGTTTGATTGTCAAAATTGAGCATCGGCGAATCTTGTTGCCAGCAAATTAAATAAGAGAAAAAAACGCAGGTAATCAAAGACCAACCCATAAAGTTTACGACATCAACACTTTCTCTAACTTGTTGCGTAACAAGTAAATATCCGGCATAAAAAACAGCCGCTCCGATGGCCATTAAGTGCCCAATTCCCAAGTTTGGATTGTATAAAAAATCACGACCCGTTACGGTAAAAACGCCAATGGTTGCTACCAAAAGACCAACCCAATAAATGGGAGGCAAATATTGCTTGAATATAATTAAAGAGCCTAAGCCTACAAAAACAGAAGCATTATTAGCTAATAAAGTAGAAACTGAAGCGGAGGTTTTTAAGATTGAAAGGTTCCACAAAGCCATGTCGCAGGTAAAGAAAAGCCCACTTAAAATTATCCATAGCAGTGTTTTCTGATGTGGTATTTTTATCTTTTTGTAAATCCAAATGGGTAGCAAGCCCAAAAAGCAAAAAAAGTAACGATAAAACCCAGAAGTGAGGGCAGGTGCATGAGCAGTTTTTACAAATATTGCCGACCAAGCAATGCAAAATACACCTAATAACAAGAACAAAAAGGCTTTTAATGGAACTGGATTTATTTTAGAATTCAATGATTGGGTGGTTATGTGATGAAGGAAATTAATTCTATTTTCTTTTGTAAATTTACTCAAATGATTAAGATAAAATAGAAATTTACAACCAAAATATCACTAAAGTCGTTATTTAAAATTAACGGAAACCCAATAACAAAGCAGGAATGTTAGAAAACGAATTATTCAAATTATTAAAGCAAAAAGAATCTACCCATTTAGAATTTAAAAGTAGATTTGAAAATCCTCATAAAGCCGCCAGAATTTTGGCCGCTTTTTCCAATTCGTCGGGAGGAACGTTAT
>JBBAKZ010000179.1:0-6646 GCA_040403275.1 Arcicella sp.
AGAGGCATTTTTTATCTTTCAAACCCTAATCATTCCGTCTGCCCGAAAGCAAACTTACGTAATAAAGTAACTGAGCCAACATTCCCATGGCTGCTGCAACGTAGGTCATGGCTGCCCACCAAAGGGCATCTTTTGCACCGTCATGTTCTTGTTGCGTTACGACATTTTTGGATTCCATCCACGCCAAAGCTCGGTTTGAAGCGTCAAATTCCACGGGTAAAGTGACGAAACTGAATAAGGTTGCCAATGCAAATAGCACGACGCCAACCATTAAAACCAAACGATTGCCCGTTGAATATAAAATCATCATACCCACCGATAAAGCAATCGGCATAAAATTATTAGCAACGTTTAAAACGGGCACCATTGCACTTCTGAATCCTAACATTGAATACGCCACAGCGTGCTGAACGGCATGTCCACATTCATGAGCCGCTACTGCAGCGGCTGATACGCTCCTACCGTGATATACGTCTGGACTAAGATTTACCGTTTTGTCGGACGGATTATAATGATCGGTCAATTGCCCTTCAACGGACAAAATTCTTACATCAAAAATATTATTATCTCGCAACATTTTCTCGGCAATTTCTTTACCCGAAAGTCCATTTCGTAAACCAATTTCCGAGTATTGTTTAAATTTACTTTTCAAACGACTTTGCACCAACATTCCAATGCCTGCAAAGAATAATGTAATTACAAAGATTACGATCATGATTTTAAATTTGTTTTATTTTATCAATTAAACTGGTGGTTGAATAACCTTTCACCAAAGGAATTGTTTTTACTTCTCCTCCTTTTGTTATAACAAAATCAGCCCCTACAATAGTTTCCAATGAATAATCATCGCCTTTCACTAAAATATCGGGTTTAATTGTTTCAATTAATTCTAAGGGTGTTGGTTCGTCAAAAAGTACCACACAATCTACAAATTCAAAGGCGGACATCATTCTTGAACGGGCATATTCATTCACCAATGGGCGACTTTCACCTTTTAACCTTTTGACAGAATTATCCGTATTTAATCCTAAAACCAACTTATCACCCAAATTACGAGCCTTTTCTAAATAGTCAATGTGTCCTAAGTGAACAATATCAAAACAGCCATTAGTAAAGACAATTTTTTTGCCCTCCGATTGCCATTGCTCCACTTGTTCGCTCGCTGTTTGGCGAGTATGTATTTTATTTTCAGTCATTTATTTTCTTCTTATTAACAAAAATACTAATCAAAAATATGATTGCCCCAATCACTAAAGTTACTAGCATTTGCGAGCTCTGAACGAAAGTAGCCAATGTGCCTGCATCGTCTTTTGAAAGTCCGTACATGGTTACTAAAACGGGTGAAACAATGGCCGTAACCGTTCCAGCACCGCCTGGAGAAGGCAAAATCATGGCCAAAGCACCCGATACCAAAAACGTCAAACCCGCAATCGGAGGGAGGTCGGCAAATTTTGGAATAGCAAAAAACAGCACGTAACCCATGGCCCAGTACATCAACCAAATCATAACGGAATAAAACAGAAATAATTTAGGATTTTTCAAATGTCTAATACTCAGAAGTCCATCCAAAAGTCCTTTTAGTTTTTCGATAATCGTCTGAATAAGAACGACTTCCAAAATACTTTTACGAAATATAAATGAGGCGATTCCCACTAAAATAACGATTCCTAACAGGATATAAATTATGATTGAATGTCCTCCTTCACCACCTTTATTTTGCGATAATTGTTGATTTACAAATGCCCAAAGTTTATCAAAATCGATGATAAAATGGATAATTAACAAAATAAAGAGTGTGACTACATCAAAAATGCGGTCGGTAACAACCGTTCCTAGCGATTTATCTACGGGTATATTATCGCTTTTATAAAGCTGACTGCAACGGGTAACTTCGCCCAAACGGGGTACTAAATTATTGGCAAAATAGCCCAGCCACACCGCATTGTTCACGTTCATGAATGAAGGTTTATAGCCCAAAGGTTCTAATAACATCTGCCAACGTGCTGCCCTACTTCCATGAGCAATGAACATGAAGACCACCATCAAGGCAACCCACCACAAATTGGCGTGCGAGACATCTTCCCATAATTTTGTTGGATTGATAATTCCAGCGGCAATAGAATACCAAATTAATCCGCCTCCAATTCCTAAAAAAAGGAGGTACTGAATGATTTTTTTCATAAACTATTGGACTAACCGATTATTACTATCTGGAAAAACTAAACGTGGCGTGTGTGCTTTGGCTTCCTCGGGAGTCATTATCCCATAGGCAATGATAATAACAATATCCCCAATTTGCGCTCTACGGGCGGCGGCTCCATTCAAGCAAACTGTTCCAGAACCACGCTCACCTTTGATGACATAAGTCTCGAAACGTTCGCCATTATTATTGTTGACAATTTGTACTTTTTCATTTTCAATAAGATTGGCAGCATCCATCAGGTCTTCGTCGATGGTTACACTTCCAACATAATTCAACTCCGCTTGCGTGATTTTCACTCGGTGGAGTTTAGATTTCATTACGTGAATAAACATATTTTTTGTTTAATGTTATTTGTTCGATGCTCGTTCTTCGTCTTCTGATGTTCGATTCTGCAAGAATATTCGCTGTGTGGGTCAAATCATTTTGAATGGCGTAAATTTACAAAGGTATTTAGAATTTATGACTCTAACCAGATTATGAGAAAACGAATAACAAAATCGAATATCGAAATTCAAACCGAAGCGACGGTCGCCTCGAAAACTAAATAATTACATTGTCAATCAATCGAGTTTTGCCCATGAAAGCCGCAATACACAAAACTGTTTTTCCTTCCGAAAGTTCATGAATGGGTTGAAGCGTTTCAAAGTCTGAGATTTCAAAATATTCTACTTCAATATCTTCGATATTGTCTAAACTACTGGTAATAAATCCTTTAATGGATTGTGCGGGATTTTTGTCTTTCAACAATTTCACTGCTTTTTGCAAGGCTTTATAAATTTCAGGTGCTGTTTTTCGTTGTTCTAGCGTAAGATTTCTGTTCCTAGAAGACATGGCTAAGCCGTCCTTTTCTCGTTGGGTTGGGCAAATATGGAGATTTAAATTATAGCTCAAATCCTTTACTAAACGATTAATAATAGCACACTGTTGTAAATCTTTTTGACCAAAATAGGCGTTGTCGGGCTGAATAATATTAAATAATTTTGATACCACAATTCCAACACCGTTAAAATGACCAGGACGAAACTTTCCTTCCATTACTCGTTCTAAATCACCGAAATCAAACTTTAGATTGGGTAAAGTTGGATAAATATCATGGGCATTTGGGGCAAAAACTACCTCACATTTCACGCTTTCAAGCATTTCACAATCAGCCTCTAAGGTGCGTGGGTAGACGGCTAAATCTTGCGGATTATTGAATTGTGTTGGATTAACAAAGATGCTACAAACAGTTAAATTATTTTGTGCTTTGGAGGCTTTAATTAATGATAAATGTCCTTGATGTAACGCTCCCATCGTAGGCACAAGCCCAATTGATTGACCTGCTTTACGTTGAACTTTTAAGAAATCTTGTAAAGTATGTATGGTATAAAAAATGTGCATTTTTAGTTTTAGTTCGACATGATGGATGGTTCAGGGGCGAAAGTTCCAAATATAATTTGAAAATTTCAAAAATACACTCCGCTAAATTATTTAATATTTTGGTTCACAATCCATAAAGTTTCAAAAACAGCGCAATATTGAATACAGAATTCAGAAGTCATCACCAACTTATGATGGAATATCCGTATAATTTTCGTAATTTTGCATAAATTTTCACGAATACTTCTTTGCTTTGGAATGGTTGTGTTAAATATTTTGTAGATTTAAATTGTTAATGTTTGACAGGAGGTCCGTATTTTGCTAGTCTTCAATTAATAATAATTAATCTTCATTAGCTTAACACTTTTTAACATCTACAAAGCTCCTAACTACGACAACAATGTCTAAATTGCGTATCCTTTACGTTGCCAGTGAAGTTGACCCATTTCTTGCCGTGACCCCAGTCGCTGATTTCATTAGAAAACTTCCTTCTGCGATGCAGGATAAAGGCTTCGATATCAGGATTTTAGTCCCACGTTTTGGCTTAATCAATGAACGCAAAAACCGCCTTCATGAAGTGGTAAGATTATCGGGATTCACCGTTTCAGTGGGTGATTCAGATATGCCTGTAACGATTAAAGTAGCCTCTTTGCCCTTAGCAAGGTTGCAGGTTTATTTTATTGATAACGAAGACTATTTTCAAAGAAAGTACGTTTTTACGGACAAAGAAGACAAGTTTTACGATGATAATGATGAAAGAGCTATCTTTTTTTGTAAAGGAGCTTTAGAGACCGTTAAAAGATTAGGTTGGTCGCCTGATATTGTGCACTGTAGCGACTGGATGAGTGCTTTGATTCCTCTTTATTTGAAAACTACCTACAAAAATGACGTAATTTTTAAAGATTCAAAGGCGATATTTTCAGTATTTGACAATAGTTTTCCTAATAAATTTGCGTTTGAAGGTTTGTATGAAAAAGTAAAAAATACGAACGTTGAAGACCATATGTTAGGTAGTTTAGATTCGGCAGATTATAACGGTTTTATGAAAATCGGTATTGAATACTCCGATGCAATCATTATAACAGACGAAGAAGTAACAGAGAAATTTAACACTATTTTTAATGAATTACCTGACAAGACATTTAAGTATATTTCAGAAACAGATATCGACGGTTTCTATAACTTCTACACAGAATTGGTGGGTGAATAAAAATCTATTTCTAGGTCTTATCCTGTCTTTTTGCTTGTTTTTAACGGCTTGCCAAGATCCTCAAGAAATTGGTTCTGAAGTATTTGTGCAAGATATTGGCTTAGTTTATACCGATACGCTTACGGTTGATGCGTCCACCGTTTTATTAGATTCAATTGCTACCAGCACCACTGCAAATCTTTTGGTGGGGCGATATACCGACCCAACGCTTGGATTGGTAGAAGCAAGTAGTTATTTTCATATTGCTAATGCTGATACGTTACGTTCGCAGGTTGATACTGCTGGTAGAAAAGCCGTTACTTGGATCAGATTTCCGAGTAAGGCCGATTCCATTCGTCTTATCTTGCCATACAGTTTTTATCAAGGAGATACTTTGCAAAATCAAACTTTTAAAGTAAGCCAATTGGCAGATGATGCCGCTTTAGATGCAACCAAGACGTATTATAGCAGTTCGGTGACTCCTTTTTTAAAATCAACGGTACTGGGTCAGGTTCAGAATGTAAAAATTCGACCAATCAAGAATAAGTACATCATTTCAGGTGTAGAACGATTTGATACTTTAAGAGTACCAATCGTGGAACCAACGTTTGTTAATTTTATTAAATCCCAACGTGACCTAACGATCAAAGATGATGTATTAATTGGTACAGGATTTAAAAATAAGATTAGGGGGCTGGCTCTTACTTCAGAAAGTAATAAAAATGCCGCAGTTGTGGGTTTTGCCGCTGACCGTTCGATATTGAGAGTTTATTACAACTATAAATATGTATATACGCTAAGAAACGTAGCAAATACTGCGGACAGTATCCGAGTGACGGTTGATACAACCAAAACTAATGATTTATATGTTGGTCTTTATACCCGTTCAACTGGTGTATCAAATAATGCCCGTTTTAATAAAATAACAACCAATCGAAGTGGTGGAGTTTTTGCGAAATTAGTAAATCCAACTGATGCTTTACCATCATCTCAATCAAACAATCAAGTAGTATTACAAACGGGTGCGGGATTGGCAGTGAAAGTGAAATTTCCATCTTTGTTGAAATTAAAAGAACGAAAAGATATTGCCATAAATAAGGCAGAATTAGTCTTTGAACCCAATGCCTCTAATTATGTTTTACCTCCTGATTTAGTTTTAATTGAAAGTACGCCTACGAATCGTCCCGTGCGGAATACGACAACCGGAGATGGAAGTCTGCTTTTTGTAGTAGGAGAAGGCTCAACGGCGTCTTATTTAACTAAGAGTAACAGTTATACTTTCAACATTACAACTTCTTTACAAAACATACTTTCCGGAAGAAGTAAAACCAACGGTTGGTTATTATCGGCTGATACTTTTGTTACTTCATCGACTTCGAGAGGACCAGCATCGGGTAAGAACATTGTAAGTTCAGATGCAGAGAGAGCAATTTTTGATTACAAAAAGATAAAAATGAAATTGTATTATACTTACGTTGGTAAGTAGTTTGTAACCACATAGCTATTTTAGGAAACATAGTTAATCCACCATGATTATTTAGTTGAATTAGCAAAAATAAAATTAAACCGAAGCGGAAGTTCATAATCTGAATTCTCCGCTTTATTTTTGTGGTAATATATTACTGACATTAGGGGTTAGTTTTTAGGGTTTAGGGTGCTAAAGTATTGTTAATCAATAAATTAGATCAGAATCATTTACAAATTAAGTTTAATGCTACAAACAAAAACTAAAAACTTATGTGCGGAATTGTCGCTTATATTGGGCATCGTGAAGCCTATCCGTTGATTATCAAGGGATTAAAAAGATTAGAATATCGTGGATACGATAGTGCAGGGGTTGCTTTGATGAACAATGGACTGAATGTTTACAAGAAAAAAGGGAAAGTGAAAGACTT
>JBBAKZ010000180.1:0-6636 GCA_040403275.1 Arcicella sp.
GGTTTAAATTTCAATGCTGTTTTAAAACCAATTTTAGGATTACCCGCCGGAGCTAACCCTTTAAATGATGGCATTCAGAGTATTTCGAAATTGACAGGCGGTTTATTATCCCCAACCGCAATTTTTAATTCTGTTTTCCCAAACAATACCGTTTTCGTTTCACGTACCGGGTATGAAGAAAATTCAATAGCTGACTATACCACAAAAAGTTTGAAACTGAACGCTGCCTTACACTATCGTATCAATGATAAAATTGAGGCTGTTATTCAAGGAAATTACGGTTTTGGAACAAGTTTATACACTGGGTCTGACCGTTATTCAATCAAGAATTTTACCTTGTGGCAAGGAAAAGCTGAATTGAAAGGTTCAAACTTCTATCTTCGTGGATATACAACCCAAGAGAATTCAGGTGACTCATATGCTAATTCATTATTGTCGTCTGGTATCAACGAAGCTTGGAAAAAAAGTGAAGATTGGTACGGTGATTTCGTATCAGGTTTTGCCGGAACCTATGGTTTAGCTGCTTTGACGGCTTATGGAAACGCACTTGGTGGTGCTTTAGCGGGTGGTAAAACACCAACAGAAGCAATAACTGCCGCTAATACTGCCGTTGCTGGGGTTAGTCCTGCGTCGTTTTATGGTTCGGCAAGAGCAAGTGCCGATAAAGGTCGTTTCTTGCCTGGAACACCCGAATTTAATGCTGCTGCTGAAGCATCAAAAGGATTAGCAATCCCAGGGCTTATAGCAGTACCATACAAAGAGCGTAAAGTTGGTTCTAAGTTCAACGACAAAACAGCTATGTACCATGTAGAAGGGATGTATAATTTGACTGAAAAATTTAACAATGCTGTGGAAGTTATCGTAGGAGCGAATTATCGTAACTTCTCCTTAAATTCTGGCGGTACACTTTTCGCCTTGGATACAGATGGAAAGGAGTTTGATATTACAGAATATGGTGGATATGTATCATTAGGTAAGAAAATGTTTGAGGATAAATTCAAATTGTCTGGTTCGATGCGTTATGATAAAAACCAAAACTTCGCCGGTCAATTTACGCCACGTATTGCAGGGGTACTTTCTTTGAATGATAACAGCAATTTCCGTGTATCATACCAAACAGGTTTCCGTATGCCAACCACGCAAAATCAGTACATTGATTTGTTCGTTGGTAGCGCTCGTTTGTTAGGTGGTCTACCGTTTTTACGTGAAAGATATTTGAAGGGGCAACCAGCTTATTCGTTTATTTCAGTGGCATCAGGTGCTGCTGCTCCACAGGCGGTTACGTTTGCAGAATACAAACCAGAAAAAGTAGGTACTTGGGAGATTGGTTACAAAGGCTTATTGGGCAAAAAATTATTTGTGGATGCCTATTATTATGCAAGTACTTACACAGACTTTATTAATGGCGTTACAGTTACTACGGCCGCTAAAGCTGCAGATATTAATGCTTTAAATGTTTACTCAATTTCTACAAACACCACCGTTGATGTTAAAACAGCAGGTTGGGGTTTAGGATTTGATTATTCATTGCCAGGAGGTTTTGCTTTGGGCTTGAATGGTGCTCGTAATGAGGTAACAAACCAAAAAGACATTCCTGCCGATCAACAGCAAACTGGTTATTCAACGCCTTTATATCGTGTTAATGCGAGCTTATCGAATCGTAACATTGCAAGTTCTGGTTTTGGATTTAACGTTACTTGGAGATATCAAGAAGCATTTGATGGCCCTTCTGGAATTGCAAGTACCTTAGTTTCAGCACAAAGACTTGGTTATGTTCCACAGTTCAATACGCTTGATATGCAGATTAGTAAGAAAATTTCAAGCATCAAAACAATCGTGAAAGTTGGTGGAAGTAATATTTTAGGAAATTCTTATGTTACTGGCTACGGAAACCCATCAGTTGGTTCATTATTTTACGTTGGTTTGACGTTTGATGAATTGTTGAATAAATAATTTGATAACTTACGTTTAGAAAATTAGCGTACTCGATACAAGCTATTTTAAAAATATCAAAAAAGAGGCTTCGTGCCTCTTTTTTGTTTGAAATCTTGCGACATGAAAAAACTAATCATTATTTTATCCGTTACTATATTGCTGATATTCAGTGGATTACTTTATTTCCGTTCCAAAATTCAGGATGAAAATGTACCACAAACCGACACTTTAATTCCTGAGAATTTACCCAAAAAAGCCTTAGCCATTTTTGCTCATCCTGATGATGAAATTACCATTATCGGCACCATGAGGCTGTTGAAATCGCAAGGCGTTGAAACGGGTATATGTTACATGACTCGTGGTGAAGCGGGATTAAACGGAAGTATTATTGATGTTTCTAAAATTAACGAATTAGCAGATACTTCTTTGAATAAACTTAAAAAACAATTGGGACAAAGACGCACCAAAGAAGTAGATAAAATTGCGAATATTTTGGAATTGAATCACCACGAAATGTTTGATTTCCCCGATTCTGGCACCTCAAATATACCGATGGATTCGCTGAAAAAAGTAGTCCGTTCGTTAATCCAGAAATATCAGCCTTCCGTACTTTTTACGTTGGATGATAAAGTGGGTCTGTACGGGCATCCCGACCATCGAAATGTTTCAAAAGCAGTTTTACAAGTTTTCCAAGAAGATAAAGGAAAACCTAATTTTTCTCCCAAGAAATTATATCAAGTTACATTACCCAAAGATATGATTGCTTTTGCGTTAAAAATTGCGGAAGGTTTTAGAAAAAATTATCCGAAAGACCCAAAAAAAGGACTTCCACAAGCTGATTTGTGCGTAAATATTGCGCCTTACGGACGTTATAAACGTGATTGTATGCTCGCTCATGTGAGTCAACGACCTACTTTTGATGATATGCAACCTGGTTTTGCCACCTTGCCTCCGTGGCTCTATTTTCGAGTTTTTGACCGAGAATATTTTCATTTGGTTGAATAAGTACAAATAGATTCGATTATTCAAAGACAAACAATTTCATGAACATACTAAAAACACTTCTTTTTATCCTACTTTTTATCCCGCAACTCATTCATGCGCAGATAAATCCCGAGAATGTAACCATTGCTAGAGATGCATGGGGAGTTCCTCATATTTTTGCCAAAACTGACCCCGAAGTAGCGTATGGGTTGGCCTACGCTCACGCCGAAGATGATTTCAAAACTATTCAATTTACTCTCTTGGGCGGTAAACAATTATTGGGAAGATATTTGGGTAAAAATGGCGCTGCTGTTGATTATGCCGTAGCTTTGATTCGTGCCAGAAAAACCGTTCAGGATAATATTAACACGATTTCCCCCGAATATAAAGCCTTGCTCACGGGCTACGTGGAAGGCATAAATGCTTACGCCAAAAATCATCCGAAAGAGGTTTTGGTAAAAGGAGCATTCCCCGCTACCATTGAAGACCAACTAACGGCCTCTATGCTTTCAATTGCCTCTTTTTCGGGTTTCGACCGGGCTTTGCAAACCATTTTTAATGGTAAAGTTGCTACTTTGGAAGAATTTCGTCCGAAGGCATCCAATGCTTTTGCGTTTAGTTCTGGAAAAACTACCGATGGCAAAACCTACCTTAACATCAACTCACATCAACCACTTGAAGGACCAGCCTCTTGGTATGAAGCTCATGTTTGCAGTGAACAGGGTTGGAATGCTTTGGGAGGACTTTTTCCCGGCGCAGCCACCATTTTGCACGGGGTAAATGAAAATTTAGGTTGGGCTCACACGGTAAATTATCATGATAAATTAGATGTCTTTCAATTAGAAATTAATCCCGAAAACAAAAATCAGTATCGTTTTGACAATCAATGGCTTGAATTGGAGGAAGAAACCGTGAAGCTAAAAGTGAAAATCAAAGGCATTGTGATTAGCGTGAAAAAGAAAATTTACTGGAGTAAATATGGCCCAACGGTTGTGGGAAAAACGGGCACATTTTCTATCAGATTTGCTTCGCTTTTCGACATAAAACCCATGGAACAATGGTACAGAATGAACAAGGCAAAAAATTACACCGAATTTCATGATGCCTTAAAAATGACTTCAATCCCCGGTTTTAACATCATTTATGCCGATAAAGAAGGTAATATTTTCTATATCACGAATGGAAAAATACCTATCAGAAATCCAAAGTTCAATTGGACGGGAACATTGGCAGGCAATACTTCCGAAAATCTGTGGAATACTTACCATTCGATTCAAGATTTACCCCAAATTTTGAATCCAAAAGCGGGTTATGTGTATAATTCAAACAATACGCCTTACAGTGCCACCGCCCCCGAAGAAAATTTAAAACCAGAAAATTTTGACGCTACGATGGGCGTTGAACTTTGGGAAACGAATAGAAGTAAACGTTTTATGGAATTGGTTTCACAGTATCAAAAAGTCAGTTACGATGATTTCAAGAAAATAAAATACGATTGGCAATTACCCGAAAAATTGAGCTATTTTATTAACGCATCAGCACTATATGACTTAAAACCAAGCGATTACCCAGAATTGAAACATATCATTGAGAAAATACAAAACTGGGATAAACGTGCCGACGCTGATAATCCAGATGCGGTAGTTTTTAAATTATTCTATGATTATTGCAACGAAAAATATTATCTTAAAGATGGAAATATTCAGAAATTGACCGTTGATAATTGTTTGGAAGGATTGCGTTTTGCCCAAAATCATTTGCTCAAAAATTTTGGCACGGTAGATATAAAATTAGGGGATATGCAAAAATTGGTTCGTGGAAATAAAGAACTACCGATTTTCGGAATTCCAGATGTGTTGGCTGCCATGGGAACTGCACCTCACAAAAATGGTAAAGTCAAGGCCAATGCGGGGGAATCGTACATTGAGTTGGTAAAATTCTCGAAAGATGCTTTACCAGAAATTGAAAGTATTAATTGTTATGGAGCCTCAAATCACCCCGATAGCCCCCATTATAATGACCAGATGGAATTATTTTCTCAACAAAAAACCAAGAAAATGACGTTGGATAAAAATGTGGTTTTGAAGGAAGCGAAGCAAATTTATCATCCTAAATAAAATTATATTCAAGGAAGTCGTTCTTCGACAAGAGGACTTCCTTGAAAACATAAACCTTTTCTTAAATTTATCCGTTAATACTTTACAAACAAAAATAAACATCCAATGAAAAAATTATTATTAACTTTCGTGGTATCGACCCTAGGTTTTGTCGGTTTTTCGCAAATCGCACTTTCACAAAGTTGTTGCTCATCAGTTTCAAAAGCTGATTGCAATAAAGACGATATGCAATTAATGGCTTCAACGAAAGAATTTCAAAAGGCTCACGAATCTCCGCTTCCTTACACGCACGTGAGTTTGGCCGGTGGCGAAATGATAAAATTCAAAACGCCCGATGGACAAATGGCCAATGCGTTTTTGATTAAATCGGCTAAAAAGTCGAACAAATACCTTTTCGTTTATCAAGAATGGTGGGGTTTGAATGATTATATCAAAAAACAATCCGAGACATTCTATAACGATTTGCAAGATGTAAACGTAATGGCAATTGATATGTATGACGGCAAAGTAGCCACAAGTCCAGAAGAAGCGGGAAAATTGATGGGAGGCGCTGACCAAAAACGTTTGGCTGCTATTATTGAAGGTGCCATTAGTCACGTAGGAAAAGAGGCAAAAATTGCTTCGGTGGGTTGGTGCTTTGGCGGTGGATTATCATTAAAATCGGCGCTATTAGAAGGTAAGCAAGCCGTTGGTTGTGTGATGTATTACGGCATGCCTGAGAAAGATGTTGAAAAACTAAAAACGCTTAATTGCGATGTATTGGGACTTTTTGCTGGAAAAGAACAATGGATTTCGCCCGCAGTTGTAGCTCAATTTGAGAAAGATATGGCTGCCGCTGGCAAAAAAATTAAAGTAAAAAGCTACGATGCAGAACACGCTTTTGCCAATCCATCCAATCCTAAATATGATAAAGTGGCAGGCGAAGATGCTTATGATTTGGCAATTGCCTATTTAAAGAGTAAGTTTTAAGAAAAAGTTTAACAGTTAAAGAAGTTATATAGTTAAAATTGGAAGACTTTTAAATCTTTCGCAACGATTTAACTGTATAACTTTTTAACTTTATAAGTCCAACGATATAATTTGGCACGACTTTTTCGTTTACAATTTGTAGGTCAGACGATAATTACACAGTCATATTGTTTCTGAAATCATCTGACAAAATTTTCGCTCCATGAAAAAGCTAATTCTTTTAACCGTCATTTTTGCTTGTTTTCAAGTTGAAACCGAAGCATTTAACACTATTTCTTACAAAAAAACGACTATTTCCGAAACTTCAACTGTGGTAAAAACAGCAGTAAAACGTCGTCGTAAAAAAGGTTTTTTGTGGGGATTATTTAAGAAAAATGACTGTGGATGTCCTAAACATTGATTAATTTTTTAGTTACTGGTTTTCAAAAAAGCATCTTTAATAATTCTAAATAACTGAAAACCAACCACTAAACCAAAGGATTAATTTCCGAAGTTGCCAAACTTCCTACGGGCAAACCTTTGAACCATTTTAGACGGTCTGCTTCTTGATTTTTATTTTTAGGTTCCGTTATGATTGCCCCGTCTTCCACGAAAATAATGGTCATCACTTCTCTTGTTTTATTCGAATAAT